>JAQVHS010000011.1 GCA_028696075.1 Candidatus Gastranaerophilales bacterium | reverse complement strand
ATAACAAAACAAAATGGCTAACCTATCGATTAGCCATTTTTGAGCGTTGAAAATTTTGTTTTTCTAGCCCATTTCTCTCTCTTTCCCTAAAAATTGAATGATATACCTCATTCAAAAAGCACTCCCCAAGTTTTTTATAAAATCAGAGTATGCTCTGGTAGTATCCATGTTGCCACATGTTGTGACGGTTCTCATCATCCAAATTGACAACATGCAATCATCCATGGGGTCTATTTTTCAGAGAAGTCAAGGGGCGTTCGGGCTTTATTTGAAATGTCTTTCAAGAAGTCCTTTAAAAGCCATGCCGTGTCTTGCTTCATCTTTGCACATTTCATGCACTGTATCGTGAATTGCATCATAGCCTAACTGTTTAGCTCTGGTTGCAATATCTTTTTTACCTTGGCAAGCGCCATATTCGGCTTCAACTCTCATTTCCAAATTCTTTTTCGTAGAAGAAGTTACTACTTCACCCAAAAGTTCGGCAAATTTAGAAGCGTGTTCAGCTTCTTCAAAAGCTATTCTTTTATAAGCTTCCGCTACTTCGGGGTATCCCTCTCTATCAGCTTGTCTGCTCATCGCAAGATACATTCCTACTTCCGTGCATTCGCCTGCAAAGTGCAGCTTTAAGCCTTCCAAAACTTCTTTATCAATTGCGGAATCAGCAACACCGATAACATGTTCATCAGCCCAAGCCATATCCGCGGATTGTTCTTTGAATTTTTCTTTAGAAGCGCCGCATTGGGGACATTTTTCAGGTGCTTCGCCTTCTGCAATATAACCGCACACAGTACAAATAAATTTAGGCATAAGATAATCTCCTACATGAAAATACTCACCCAGGTATCTTATCAAAAATATACCTAAATTTCATCCTGATTATCATCTTCTTTGTAAGTCTTTATAACCCCTCTTTTAGAAGTTCTGCAAAATTCAACCAAATGTTTAACCTGCTCTGTTTGAGGGATATTTTTTTCTATTTCTTCCAATGCATGCTGCATGGACAAATCAGAAAACCATAAATATTTATAAGCTCTTTTTACATAATTACGCTCATCCTGATTAAGTCCGCTTCTGCGCAATCCTATAACGTTGGTGCCTGCAATCCTCGAGGGGGCGCCCATTGTTTTGGCATAGGGCGGGATATCCTGTCTTGTACCTGAAAATCCGCTCATTATAGCTAAAGTTCCTATCCTTACATTTTGATGAACCACCACCATACCGCCTAAAAAAGCGCCTGCGCCTACGGCAGAATGTCCGCCTAACGTAGCTGCGTTTGCTAAAATAACGTTATGTTCAAGCTTACAGTTATGGGCCACATGTACGCTTGTCATAAGCAGGCAATTATCACCTACTATTGTATTACCCTCGTGGCTTGCTCTGTTTACTGTTACAAACTCTCTTATTTGGCAGTTTTCACCGATAATTACACCCGTCGGCTCGCCTTTGTAGCCTAAATCCTGCGGCTCCGTACCTATGACTGCATGTGAACTTATTGAAGTATTTTTACCTATTGCAGCGTATTCAATTTTGGCTCCGGAACCTATTTTTACGTTATCTCCTATAACAACATTTTTGCCTATGTATGCAAAAGGCTGGATTTCTACGTTTTCGCCTATTTGGGCGGTTTCGTCAATATAAGCGGATTGGTTGATTGTAAGCATAATAATTCCTCGTTATGTGTATTAGCTTAATATTACAGAAAAAATCAGTAATATTAACATTTCTTTATCAAAATTTTATACGATAGCAAAAAATAATTTTTAAGAGTTTATAAAGATTAAGCAAGGAGATAAAAATGATTGTGAATTTTCAAAATAATTTTATAAATTTCAACGGCAGGCAGTATTTCAAACAAATGTTTGACAGGTGTGCTTATACAGGTAAGGTTTTTACGCGAAACAATCCCAGAAGTGTAGAGCACATAGTTCCGCATAGCTTTGAAGGTTCACTAAACCATGTTTCCAACTACCTGATTGTAGCAAAGAGTATAAACTCGCAGAGAGGTAATATGCCGCTTGATGAATTTTTAAGACAGCATCCCAGCTTTGAAAAAAACATAGTAGAAACAGTAAAATCCAAGCATGGCATAGTGGTTGAAGGTATAGTATGGGCGGATGAAGTCAGAAAAACTTTGGCAAAAGTGTTGGGCAGAGATATTTTTACTTAAAAAATATTAATCCTTATTCAAATCCGTTTTATCTTCGGGCATACCCTGTATAGTTGTTAAATCGGTTTGTTTTTGGGCGGCTTCCGCAGCCCTGTGTTCATAGAACTTTATTTCGTCTTCGGAAACTTGATCTTCGGGCATACCCGGTATAGTTGTTAAATCGGCTTGTTTTTGGGCGGCTTCCGCAGCCCTGTGTTCATAGAACTTTATTTCGTCTTCAGAACCTTGATCTTCGGGCGTACCCGGTATAGTTGTTAAGTCGGCTTGTTTTTGGGCGGCTTCCGCAGCCCTGTGTTCATAGAACTTCATTTCGTCTTCAGACCATATTGAACCCGTTGTTTCCATTTTTTGATTGGAAATTTTATCAACAAGAGCCTTTGTTCCTCCTAAAAACCCTTCTGTTAACCCCAAAATTTTGTCTAAAAAATTCATAAAATCATCCTTATACTAGGTAAAACGCATATTATATTTAATCATTTTTTTTAAAGAATTACAAACTAAAAACTAAATGTGTCTAATAACCTGCCTGATTAGTTTGGTAAAATTTTCTTTAACTTTTTGTCCTTCTTCTATAACTTCACTGTGGTTAAGCCTTTTACCCGTAACACCTGCTGCCATATTGGTAATACAGGAAATACCAAGGATTTTCATTCCGCAATAGTTAGCTACAATAGCTTCAGGTACTGTGGACATCCCGACAGCGTCGGCGCCAAGCGTCCTAAACATCTTAATTTCCGCCGGTGTTTCATAACTGGGTCCGCTTGTTGCCGCATAAATGCCTTCTTTTAAGTTTATGCCGAGTTTTGCTGCGATTTTTTTTGTTTTTTCTCTTAATGCAGGATTATAAACCTCACTCATATCGGGAAATCTTTCGCCTAAATCATTAGCGTTAGCGCCTATTAAAGGATTTACCCCCATAAAATTAATGTGGTCATTAATAAGCATTAAATCACCGATTGTAACTTTTTCACTTACCCCGCCTGCAGCGTTGGTTATTATAAGGTTTTCTACACCCAGTTTTTTCATAACTTTCACGGGGTAAACAATCTTTTGAATTTCATGCCCTTCATAGTAATGAATACGTCCCTGCATTACCAAAACTTGTTTACCTTCAAGCTTACCGATTACAAGCTGCCCCGCATGACCTTCTATACTTGATTGGACAAAGGCAGGGATTTCATGGTACCTAATTCTTACACCACTGACTTCATTTGCCAAATCACCCAAACCTGAACCCAGAATAAGCGCGGTCTTTGGGTTATATTTCCCTTTTGTATGTTCTTTTATAAATTCAACGGTATGATTCAGCATTTCAAACCCCTAAATAGCTATACAGCCTGAATATCCAAGTGATGCCCAATCATCATAATAGTTTATCTGAGTAGCACTTCCGGTAGGAATGACTATTTTTGACTGGTGTTTCGACGGGATTTGCAGGGCATGTGCTATAGCAGATTGTATAACTCCGGCATGCGACACCACAATAATTGTTTTACTGATATTATCATTAACTATTTTATCGATTATAAGCCCTACACGCTTTTTAAATTCCGAGGTTGATTCTCCGCCTTCAGGGGAAAATTCGTTGGGGTTATTTTTGTATTCCATAAGCATATGAGGGTATTTTTCCTCTATCTGGTCAAAAGTAAGCCCTGCCCAAATCCCGCTTTTTCTTTCGTATAAGCCGTCTAAAATTTCATAATCAGCGCCAAATTCTTTAGATATTATTCTGGCGCTTTGAATAGAACGAAGAGCAGAACTTGAATATATGGCATCAATATGAGGGCATCTTAGCTGAAGCCATTCGGTGAGATTTTTTATTTCTTCTCTGCCTTCCTGGTTCAAAGGCGGATAATCATCAGCATCGTATAATCTCTTTTGCTGGCTGTAAATGGTAGCACCATGCCTGACAAATATAATTTTGCATATTCTTTTGAACATAAAGTACCTCTCAACGTCATAGCTTTATTGTTGCATATTGTTGCGTTTTTGCCAAATATTAAGTAACCGGGTAATAATGAAAATGTAAAAAAATATAAATAATAGTTTAATTTAATATCAAAAACAATTATTTACCTTTATTTATACTTTTTAGAAAGCAAATATTAATAGAATTGTAGTGTAGAGATTTATATGATGAAATTAAACCAAACTAATTCAATATCATTTAAGGGTCTTATTAACGATGCGCACCTTCACAACGGGCATTGGGTTGATGCTGATAAAAACCTTGTACATTATTCGCCCGAAGTTTTAGACGTGTTTACAAACGACTCTCTTAATATCGTGGTAAGCGGTGTAAAACAACAAGATACTATTAACAAAGGCCTGTTTTCAAACTTGGATTGTATAGTGCAAAACGGTACTTATGCAAGTGAGCGTGAGGGCAATATGACTGCCCTGAATGCAGCCGCAAAAAATAATAAACTTGCACCTTTGGCTGTTTGCCAGCCTAATATAACAGGCGGTGATACAAGTGAAATCAGGAGGCTTTTGATAGAAAATGACGGCAAATTTGTCGGATTGAAATTCCACCCCAGAGATTTATCTATGACACCAAGCGGTGAGCAAATATCCGCAAGTCACAAGTGGTATGAAAATTATATGAAACTTGCTCAAGAAAAAAAACTCCCTTGTTTATTCCACTGTGATAGCGATATTTCAGGGGCAAAAGAGATTTATAAATTAATTCAAAATAAATTCAAAGATGTACCCGTCATATTAGGGCATACCGGGGCAGGGTCTGATGCCAATTTTAACGAAGCGCTTGAGGTTTTAAAAAGTTCAATTGAAAACAAAGATGCAAAATTATACTGTGATATTTCTTGGCTTGATTGGAAAAACGATTTGCCGGACGGAGTTCATTCCAAAGTGAAAACCCTTATCACCGAACTAAAAAAGCGGGATGCCCTTGATAGAATTCTATTCGGAACAGACGCGCCCTTAGGTTGTTTTGGTGAAAAATTAAAAAATGGATTGAGCGCAAAAGAAGCCTACGAAAAAACCATTTCCGGGCTTAAAACAATGATTAAAGACAATTTTGGCAATGAAGCCGATGAAATTACCGAAAAAATCTTTTACAAAAATTCGCAAGAGCTTTTCTTTGAAAAAAATTGGGCAAAAAACAATCCGATTGAACCTGTTGTAAAAAAAATGTCCAAAACTAAAATCGGATTAATCTTAAGCTCTGTTTTGTTGGCGACATGTGCATTATTGGCGTTTATTTTCAAGGATAAAATATTTCCGCAAAAAACAATCTTGAAAACACCTGCAGCAAACACTTTTGCAACACCTGCCCAAACTATCGCCCAAGTACCTCAATTAAAAGCTTTGGGGGTTGATGAATTTATCAGCCTTTGCAAAAAATAAAAAGAAAATAATTGTTTTAAATTCAAATGTTTAGTATCATAATTAGAGGGAAAGATTTTTTTATGAGGAATAAGGGTGTCATCAGAACATTGGGTAGTACAGGCGGGAAATTTAAGCTTTAACATGGATACACTTGTTACTATGTGGGTCGCCATGGCGGCAGTTATTGTTTTTGCTTTTATAGCTACCAGAAAAATCTCTATATTTCCAAATAAACTTCAATTGACAGCAGAAAAAATCGTCGGCGGATTTATGGGGCTGACGGATTCTATGATAGGCAAATCAGGAAGAATTCATATTCCTATTTTGGCATCATTATTCTTGTTTATATTAACAGCTAATTTAATGGGGCAAATTCCATGGAGAATTTACCACCTTAAGGTTACCGGCGAATTGGCTTCACCTACCAACGATATTAACATGACAGCAGCTATGGCTATTATGGTGTTAATTTATTATGTTTACCATGGCGTAAGGGTGAAGGGCTTCAAATTCTTCCTGCACGAGTTTTCTTTTGTAGGAATCATTATGGCAATAATTGAACTGTTAGAAATGATTATAAGACCTTTTTCATTGGCTCTGCGGCTTTTTGCCAATATTTTGGCAGGCGAAATATTAGTATTTACCTTTGTCGGAATGTGCGCTTACTTCTTACCGTTACCTTTTATGTTGTTTGAAGTATTCGTCGCATTTTTGCAAACGTTGGTTTTTGTATTGCTTTCAACAGCATACATTGCAACAGCAACACAAGTAGAAGAACATTAGTTTATATAGGAGAAAAATTATGTCAGTAGAACAAGTAGCAGCTCAAGGTTTAGATTTAGCAAAATTAGGCGCAGGTATTGCTATCGGTTTTGGTGCGGTAGGTGCAGGGCTTGGGCTTGGTATTGCCACAAAAGGTCTAATGGAAGCTATCTCAAGACAACCTGAAATTGCGGGGCAAGCTTTGATTTACTTCATTATCGGTGCGGGGCTGGCTGAAGCAACTGCAATCTATGCGTTATTTATAGCTTTGCAACTTATAGGATAGTTTTTAATGGAAATCAACGCAACAATTATTGCATCAACTATTTCGTTTTTGATTTTTATTTTCATAATGAATTCCATTATGTATAAGCCTATTGCAAAAATTATTGACGAGCGTGAATCTTATATTGAAAACAATAAAACAGAAGCGCAAAATCATCTTCAAAAAGCAACTACACTTATTGAAAACAAAAACAGAAAAGTGCATGATACAAAAATACAGTCAAGAGATATGTTTACTGCAAAAACAGAAGAAATAAAAGCAAACAAAAGCAAACAGTTATCTCAGGTAAAGACTGACCTGAATTCTGATTTTGAAGCAAAAAAACAGGAGCTTGAAAATCAGAAAAATGTTGCGATTGGCGGTTTAAGAACTCATGTTGCGGATTTGGCAAACCAAATCACGGCAAAAATTTTAGGCGAAGGGGTGACCTACACCCCGCTTAATGAAAAAGAAATTGATGAGGTCATGAATGTTTGATTTTAGCTGGAGCAATATATTAAATTCAAACGCCTTTAACTTTATACTAATGGTATTGGTTTTTGTGTGGATTTGGAAGGCTGCAAAAGCAGGTGAAAAAATCGAAACCGCGAAACAGGATGTTCACAATAACATCAATCATTCTGATGAGTTAAAAGAAAATGCAAAACAGGAACTTCACAAAACACAGAAATCTTTAGAAAATCTTGAAGAAGAACTGAAAGAAATAATTAATGCAGCAAAACAAACTATCGAGTCTTTTGAAGCTAAAACAAAAGAAGAGCTTGAATCTCTAATTGACAATGCAAAGAAAACAAGCGACAAAAGAATTGTTAACGAAGAAAATCAAACGAACTCACGCCTTGTAAAATACATAGGCGAAAAATCCCTGACCGCGGCAAAAAAACAAATTACATCAACATTAAGCGATAACAAAGAACTCCATCGCAAATTTATATCACAGGTTATAGATAACATAGACGGACTGGAAATATAATGGCGGAAAACACTACAAAAATAAATAATAAACTATCTTCGCTGGCAAGAAGATACTCTAAAGCTCTTATTAAAACAGCACAAGAAAAAAACGAGCTTGATACAGTATTTAACGACCTTAAATTAGTCGATGAAACTTATTCAAATTCCTCTGATATGGCAGAATTTTTACTCCATCCGGTTGTTACAATAAATGACAAAAAAGATGTTTTAAAATCAGTATTTGATGGCAAAATATCAAATATAACACTGAATTTTTTATTTTTGCTGGTTGATGAAAACAAGATTAATTTGCTTCCGACTATTATCTACACTTACGAAGAAGAATATGATGAAATCAAGAATATAGTAAAGGTTGAAGTAATTTCCGCAATAGAAATAGACGAAGATTTAAAAACCTCTCTTAAAGCAAAACTTGAAAATAAACTTCAAAAAGAAATCAAACCTGAATATAAAACAGACCCTTCTATCCTTGCAGGGTTAATGTTAAAATTTCGGGATAAAATAATAGATGCCTCTTTGGCAAATAAACTTAAACATTTTGAAAAGCAATTAGTATAAAAAAGGAAATATATAATGGCTACAATAAGACCTGATGAAATCACGGCAATTATTAAATCAAAAATTGAAAACTACAATTCTCAAACCGAAGTTGAGAACTCCGGAAGCGTACTTGAAGTTGGTGACGGTATTGCAAGAATATACGGTCTAAAAAACGTTATGTCTTCCGAGCTTGTTGAATTTGATGACGGACACCAAACACTGGGTATTGCGCTTAACCTTGAAGAGGATAACATCGGCGCGGTTATTTTGGGAGATTATACCAACATCAAAGAAGGAATGAGCGTTAAATCCACGGGTGAAATTGCAGCTATTCCCGTAGGGGATGGTCTTATAGGCAGGATTATCAACCCTGTAGGTCAGCCAATAGACGGCAAAGGCGAAATCCACTATACGAAAGTCCGCCCTATCGAAAGAATTGCCCCCGGCATCGTTAAAAGAAAGTCAGTTCAGGAACCGCTTCAAACAGGTTTGACGGCTATTGATGCTTTAACTCCCATCGGCAGAGGTCAGCGTGAATTAATCATCGGCGACAGACAAACAGGCAAAACAGCTATTGCGTTAGACACCATCATCAACCAAAAAAATACCGGTGTAATCTGTATATACGTAGCAATCGGACAAAAAACAAGCTCGGTGGCACAAATAGCCAAAACTCTTGAAGAAAAAGGCGCGATGGATTACACAATAATAGTATCTGCAGCAGCCCATGAATCAGCTCCGCTGCAATATATAACACCGTTTGCAGGCGCTGCCATCGGTGAAGAATTTATGGATAACGGCAAATCCGTGTTAATTATCTACGATGATTTAACCCGCCACGCACAAGCATACCGTGCAATGAGTCTTCTTCTGAGAAGACCTCCGGGCAGAGAAGCCTATCCCGGCGATGTATTCTACCTTCACTCAAGATTGCTTGAAAGAGCGGCAAAGCTCTCTGATAAAGAAGGCGGCGGCAGCATGACAGCCCTTCCTATTGTAGAAACACAAGCCGGCGACGTATCGGCTTATATCCCTACAAACGTAATCAGTATTACAGACGGTCAGATTTTTCTGGAAACAGATTTGTTTAACTCCGGTGTAAGACCGGCTATAAATCCCGGTATATCAGTATCGCGTGTAGGCGGAGCTGCTCAAACTAAAGCTATTAAATCTGTAGCAGGCAAGTTAAGACTTGACCTTGCACAATACAGAGAGTTAGAAGCTTTTGCACAGTTTGCAAGCGACCTTGATAAAGCTACCCAAAACCAGCTTAAACGAGGTGAAAAACTTATTGAAGTTTTAAAACAGCCTCAATATAAACCGCTCAGTGTTGCTCAGCAGGTATCAATTTTGTTTGCGGTCAATCAAGGCTCGTTGGATGATGTTCCAAACAATAAAATTGCAGCGCTTCGTGCAGAATGGTTTGATTATATGAATGCAAACCTTCCTGAACTTGAAGCTGAATTGAATAAAGGTACGGCCTTAAGCGATGAAACAAAAGCAAAAATGACAGAGGGTATTAATAAGGTAAAAAGCCTTATGCTGACAGTAAATTAGAAAGAAACTTATGGCAAATCTAAGAGACATAAAGACCAGAATAAAAAGCGTTAAAAGTACGGGTAAGATTACCCAGGCTATGAAAATGGTTGCGGCTTCCAAAGTAAAAAAAACAGAAAAGTCAGCCAAGGAATCCCGCCCTTATGCATTAAGCCTTATAAAAGTTTTCAGCGAAGTACTCAACTCCAGACCTGATATAGAAACCAATAAGAAATTCAAAAACGCAATAGAAAACTACCCTAAACTACTTACAAAACGTGATATTAAGACGGTAGGTTTGTTTGTAATAACTTCTGACAAAGGTTTGGCGGGTGCTTATAATACCAATATTGTCAAACGCACAACAGAAACCGTTGATAAACTGCAAAAAGAAGGGTTAGGGGTTAAATTATTTGTTGTCGGATTAAAAGGTATCTCGGCGCTAAAGAAAATTTATTTTAATACAGAAGTCGAAATTGTAAAAAAATATTCTAAAATTCCACCTATTGTTACGATAGAAATAGCAAATATGGTAGCTGAAGACTTAGCAACAGCTTTTGTAAATGAACAAATAGATAAAATCGAAGTAATAACAACAAAATTTAAAACAATGCTTTCTTACAGCGTAGAGTCTTTTGACCTTTTGCCTGTTAATCCTCCTGACAATAAAGAAGTAAAACTCAACGGCGAAATGATTTTTGAACCGTCAGAAGGGGCTGTTCTGCAAAAAATCGTTCCTTTATATTTATCAAACATAGTATTTACTTCTTTAAGAGAGGCAATGGCATCAGAGCTTGCAAGCAGAATGAACGCTATGAGCAACGCTACCAAAAATGCCGAAGAAATGGCTCGCTCTTTATCAATAGAATACAACAAGGCGCGTCAATACTCTATTACTCAAGATATTTTGGAAGTTGTAAGCGGTGCAAACGCTATAGAATAGGATATTATGACGGACGAACAAGAAAACCTGGGAATTAACAGACCTCAAAGACTTTGTCGTATGTGCGGCAGATGTTGTATTGCAATAATTCCCGCCTATTCTCATGAAGAGCTTATAGAACTTGCAAAACAAGGTGAGGGGGAAGCTTCCACCTTTATAGATATTTTTAAACGCTATGACAACATAGCAGCAGCCAGAAATGCCTGTCCCGAGCATGTAGACCAAGTTCTGGAAGAATTAAGAAAATCCCCCGGCTACGATGAATCAAAAATAAGCTTTTACTACTGCCCGCACCTTGATGAAAATAAATTATGTAAAATTCACAAAACAAGACCCGGGGCCTGTAGAAAAGCTCCTGCCAATGCCTGGTCGTTAATGCCGCCCAATTGCGGGTTTGAAGGCTGGCAATTTAATAAAAAAGAGGAAACAAAACGAACTGTACGTAAGTTGAAGGAATATTTGTATGAATGCCAAATACTCTACGCAGAAGGTGAAATCCCGGGTAAAAATATGACAACAACAGAGCTTGAAAATCTTATCAAAGAAAAAATCAAACCTTGGGAAGAATACGGCTCTTACCATTGGTAGAGGACCGGCTGAAGGAATAAAGAATATTTAGATTTCTAAATCTTTAAAAATAAAAAGTTCATAAGGCTCATAACCCAAAGCCCTTGCTATATCCTCGACAATATCAAGAGTAGGCGAGGAAAGATTTTTTTCTAATTTTGTAATTGTTGCACGGCTAATATCCGCCAATTCAGCAAGCTGTTCTTGTGTTAAATCCTTTTTCATTCGCTCGAATTTAACCCTTAATCCAAATTTTCTAGCTAATTCTTTTTTCATAATGTGATTATTATCACATATTGACACTAAAGTGTCAGTAAATTATAATATCTTTAGGTTATAAAAATAACAAGATGCAAGGACAAGAGGATAAAAATGAATAATAAGATAGAAGAATTAGCGTTACTTTCAGAGAGAATTTACAATCTTAGTTCTGTATTAAAAGAATATTGCAAAGCTAATAATAATGACCTTGATGAAATTCTTAATTTATATTCATTGGTAGAATATCTCCATGATAACATTGACAAATTGAATGACCTATTTATTGATATGGAATATTAATAATAGTCATTCTTGCTTAAGAACTCCAGTATTAATAGATATTTAGAGATCTCTCCCCGGGTAACTTATATCTAAAGTTCTAAAAACTAATAGCACAGGACAGAATCGCACGACAAACAAGGCGAATTTATGAGCCGTAGTTTGACGGGTCGGAGATGTAGATTTTTAAGCACAACGTGCGTAAAAAATCACATCCGCGGAACTGTCGAACCTAACAAAAATAGCACAGGACAGAATCGCACGACAAACAAGGTGAATTTATGAGCCGTAGTTTGACGGGTCGGAGATGTAGATTTTTAAGCACAACGTGCGTGAAAAATCACATCCGCGGAACTGTCGAACCCAACAAAAATAGCACAGGACAGAATCGCACGACAAACAAGGTGAATTTATGAGCCGTAGTTTGACGGGTCGGAGATGTAGATTTTTAAGCACAACGTGCGTAAAAAATCACATCCGCGGAACTGTCGAACCTAACAAAAATAGCACAGGACAGAATCGAACTGTCGACCTCACGGGTATGAGCCGTGCGCTCTAACCATCTGAGCTACTGTGCCGTACTTTATCTATTATCAATGCTGATTATTTTTTTTCAAGGCTTTATTTTCTTAATAAAACTTAATATAGTATATACTAAATAGCAATTTTGTATATACTAATGACTTTATTATAGTAAGAGAGCAAAGAAAGACAAGAAAATGAACACTACATTCCTATTAACACAAGAAAGAGCAACCATAGGCAACAACCTTACACAAGGCGGCAACGGTAAACATAAGCCTTTAAGAAAAGTCCAAAAAAAGGAAAATAAAGGTGAATTTGACCCGTTCAACCCTGTATATGACAGAATGCATTTCAAGAATGCAAGAGACCCAATTTACTTGGCTTTTGACAATTTGGACAGGCAGCCGGTAACAAAGCTGGCAGCAGACTTCATAAAAGACGGAATAAAAAGCTCCGTTTCAACAATAGGAAGCAAACTGGTAAGCATATTCCAATAAAGATTTCAAAGAGAAGCTATAAAGCTTCTCTTTTGATATATTACGTAATGAATATAAATTTTTACTACCAATTTTTCAAAATTTATGAGAAAATGAAAATGTTTCATTGAGTAAAGGTTTATGACATGACAACTGACGAAATTCGCTCTATAATCCTTGCGGCGGGCAAAGGAACTAGAATGAAATCCGGTATCCCAAAGGTATTGCACAGTATTATGGGTAAAACCCTTTTAGAGAGGGTAATTAATGCCACATTAAAGGCAGAAGATATTAAGCAGACTTACGTTATCGTCGGACATGAAGCCCAAACGGTAACAGACCTCGTAGAGAAACAATACCCGTTGAAAAACGTCATGACCGTACTTCAGGAACCGCAGCTGGGAACAGGTGATGCTGTTTTTAAATGTTATAATCATTTGGGAGACTTCCAGGGCAGCGTTATGGTAGTGTGCGGAGACACTCCTTTAATAAGGACAGAAACCATTGAAAAGTTTCTTGACTCGCATCGCCAGTCAGGAGCTGTTTTAACCGTAATGACAGCTGTTGTGGCAAACCCCATAAATTACGGCAGAATCATCAGAGATGATAACGGTGATGTCCTTAGAATTGTTGAAGAAAAAGACGCTACACCCTCTCAAAAAGCAATAAAAGAAATTAATGCAGGAATATATTGTTTTGATTGGCAAAAAATCGCACCTGTATTTGCAGAATTAACGCCTAATAATGTGCAGGGCGAAATTTATTTAACCGACATAATCGACTGGTCGGTAAGACAGGGCTATAAAACAAACGCTTATGTTCTTGAAGATAATCTGGAAGTATTCGGAATCAATTCCCAAAAACAGCTTGCAAGAGCCGCGGTTTTGTTGAAAAACCGTAAGCTTGAAGAATTAATGAGTAACGGTGTCACCATTGTAGACCCTATGATGACCTGGATTTCTCCTGAAACAGAAATAGGCAATGATTCCATGGTTTATCCCAACTGCTATATTGACGGAGAAAATTTTCTCGGAGAAAGAAATACTATAGGACCTAATACTATTATCAAAGGTAACGTAGAAACAGCCGATAACGTTAAAATATTCTGCTCGCATGTAAGCGATGCTGTTATAGCAGAAAACGTGACCATAGGACCTTTTGCCCATATCAGGGATGGCGTGGAAATAGCAGACAAAGTAAGAATAGGTAACTTTGTGGAAGTAAAAAAATCCTACATTGACAATCGCTCAAAAGTAGCCCATCTGAGCTACATAGGTGATACCAAAATAGGACGGGACGTCAATATAGGCGCAGGTACAATAACCGCCAACTACAATTCTATAACTCAGGAAAAATGCAAAACCATAATTGCAGACGGAGCAAGCATTGGTGCTAACAGCGTACTTGTGGCGCCTGTTAAAATTGAAAAAAATGCAATGATAGGAGCATTAAGCGTAATTACCGAAGATGTTCCCGAAAATGCCCTTGCTGTAACAAGAAGCAAGTTAAAAGTCTTTAATGACTGGGTAAAAAACAAAGTAAAGAGTCTGACAAAATAAAGGAATATCCATATAATGGACACTAAAACAACCATTAAACCCACACATGATATAAAAATATTTTCGGGCAGGGCTAACCCTAAACTTGCTAAAGATATAGCCGAATATTTGGGAACTACTGTAGGACCTATGATTATTAAGAATTTTGCCGATGGTGAAATTTATATCAAAGTTCAGGAAAGTGTACGTGGTGATGATATTTTTATATTACAGCCGCTGTGTAAGCCCGTTAACGAAAACTTAATGGAACTTTTAATAATAATTGATGCCTTTAAAAGAGCCAGTGCAAAATCTATCACTGCCGTTATTCCTTACTACGGATACGCAAGACAAGACCGCAAAACTTCCGGCAGAGAAGCTATTACGGCAAAGCTTGTGGCCGACTTAATTACAACAGCCGGCACTGACAGGGTATTAACCATGGATTTACATACGGGACAAATCCAGGGATATTTTAATATTTTGGTTGACCATCTTCAATCTTTGCCTATTTTTGTTGAATACATAAAAAACAAAAAAATTCCTCCGGAAGAATTGGTGCTGGTAAGCCCTGATGCAGGCGGGGTAGAAAGGACGAGGCACTTCGCAAATGTTTTGGGCAATATTCCTATCGCATTTATCGACAAAAGGCGCGAAGAGCATAATGTAGCAAAAGTAGAATATGTTATCGGTGATGTTAAAAGCAAAGTAGCTGTACTCTTTGATGATATGATAGATACAGCAGGCACTATAAGCGAAGGAGCAAATCTGTTAAAAAGATGCGGGGCAAAAGAAGTATTTGTCTGCGCTTCGCACCCTGTATTCAGCGGACCTGCCATAGAACGGTTGGAAAAATCCTGTGCCAAAGAAATTATTGTTACCAATACCATTCCTTTAGATGTTGAAAAACTACCTAAAAAAATAATACAATTAAATGTAGCACGGTTACTTGGAAAAGCAATTACAAGAATTCACGATGATGAATCTGTAAGCTCTTTATTTGAATAGAGGCTGATGTATGGTTGATATTTACAAATTTTTAACAAAAGATACAAAGTTGGAAATAGTCTATACTGACAAACTTGGTGTTTCTTTTATTTTAAACAGCGAAATAAAAGAAGTTCAGGAAGATAAGATACTTATAGCAAAGCCCCTGCCTTTGGAAGAAAATGTAACCATTGAAGAAAACGGGAAAATAAGGATAATTATTTGTACAGAGATAGGAATATTTTCAGGTAACGCAAGTATATTAAAAAGAGATTTCGGTCCCGGGCAGGATGTATTTATAAGCTTTCCTTATAATAATCAGCATTGCCAAAGACGTGAATATGTAAGAGTTCCTATCCATACCACACTGGAGCTGAGTATGTTTAAAGAAGGTTCTTTGGTATTAAAACAGGCGTTTAAAACAAAAAATTTATCGGGAAAAGGCTGCTGTTTTATATCGCAAAAAGAACTGCCGCAAGCTGATAAAATGAAAGTTCTTCTGAACATAGAAGATGAGCAGCTCGATTTGGTATGTGAGAAAGTTTACACCAGAGAAGTACACCTGAACAATGACAAAATATTTTTAAATGCACTTAACTTCACCAATATTCAAACAGATGATATTAACAAAATTATAAGAGCCTGCTTTAAATTTCAATTGGAACAAAGAAGAAACGAAAAATTATTCAGCTCCATCTGATTTTTCCTCAATTACACTAAATGAATGATGACTAAAAGCCTTTAAAATCGGACAATATTAAGGGATAGGACTTCGTGTTCTATTTTTTCGGATAACTTGGGAAAAGCAGGCATACTAAATGGATTCGGTAAATCAAATCCACTTATCGGAAAAGAAAATAAAAAAACTCACAGAAGCTGAGTTAGAGGCTTTGTGGATTGAATACATAAAGGATAAGAGCAACAAAAAAGCCAAAGACACCCTGGTTGTCCAGTATATTTATTTAATAAAATACGTTGTAGGCCGTATGAGAGTAAGTCTTCCGTCAAGCATTGCTTCTGAAGATATAGCAAGCTTTGGGATAGAAGGTTTGATTAATGCTATAGAAAGATATTCTTTAGATAAAAACACAAGGTTTGAAACCTATGCCCTGACAAGAATCCGCGGGGAAATTATAGACAAAATACGTGAGCAGGATTGGGTGCCCAGAGCAGTCAGGAGAAAACAAAAAGAAATAAATGCCGTTATCCAAATAATGCAAAAAGAGCTTAAACGCCCGCCCACCGAAGAAGAGCTTGCTCAAAGAATGGAAATGCCCATCCAAAAAATACGCGAAATTATAAAAGAAGCCGGTTCTGATATAGTAATTTCGTTAAATGCAACAAGAGATGCCTCCGACCAAAGTTCCGAAATTATAGATAATATAGAAGATACCAAGAGCATAAACCCGTTAGATAAACTGGAAGAAAAAGACGCAAAAAAAGACCTTATAAGAGGGTTATCAAAACTTCCGGAAAGAGAAAGAGTTGTGCTGACATTGTATTATAACCAAAATATGACTTTTAAAGAAATAGGAGAAGCGCTTAAAATTTCAGAATCTCGTGCCTGCCAGGTTCATGCGCAATCAATAATGAAGCTGAGAAATATATTAACAAGTAACAAGTTAGAATTAAGGAAAATAGTAGAATGAGCAACGAAAATACAAAAATAGGCTATGCATTAGCCTCTTCCACAGGAAGCGGATTTATAGGGGCAATTCTGGTAACTGACTGCAAAGGTTTTCCTTTAGAATTTCAGTATACAGACCCGATTTTACCGACAAAAATTCAACAGGTATTGTATGGAAGCGGACTTGAACAATATTTAAAAGTTGATGTTATTTTAGACAGTTTAATGAAAGTTATCTCCAACAAGGTAGATATCCTGATCGTAAAAGACGAACAAATGCTGGGCTATAAAAGTTCAAAAGTTGATATTGTGAGAATGTCCCCTGTAAATATCGCAGAAACAACCCAGGAAAACGAAATACAAAAAACAAAAGATAACGAATACATAGTGAAATTTTCTAAAACAAGCCCGCCATTGCGGATACAATTTGCAACAGCAGTCGATGAAAACAACCCTGTTTATACAAAAGTAATGGAATTAACAAAATATACCAATAATTTTATTGATTTAACAGAACCGCTTGAAAGGGTGCAAAAAACCGTTGAGCTCATATTATCTAAAGAAAATTAGAAATATTTATAATCATTTCTTAGGATTTTTCATGGATTTTGACCCTATAATCTGTGAAATCAAACCCTCTGTTGCAAAAACCCACAAATTAAGCAGCATAAAACACAACAAGAGAAAAGTAAAATTCAACACTCTGCCTGCCGATGAAGTGAAAACAAACAAATCGAAGTTTACAAAATTCCAGGCAAAAGTCCGTAAATATCCGACTTTAAAAGAAAAACTTGTTATACAAAACACCCAAGAGGAATTTTATAACTCCATAAAAATAAGAAAAGAACCGGTAAAATTCTCATGCATTGCGCGTTTTTACAACACAGTGCTTCAAAATGCCTGCAACCCGCCTATAAAAAAAGAAATCGGCTTTAGCCCAAAGTTAACCAGACTCAAAGCAAAAGATATATGTATAGCAAACAGTATAAAAACCGTAAACGAAATTCTCGAGGTAGAACCTTACACAAAAAAATTCCCTCAAAAACGCATAATGGAGCTGCCCGTAAAAAAATACCCGGTAAAAGAAGAAACTCTGAGCAAAACCCAGCTTGATTCTCTGCGCACGAAACTTGCCATACAGGCAAAATGTAAAAAATACAGTATCAGCATAGAAAATATTTACGACAAATTCCCAAAAGATTACTACACAAACATAACCCCCAAAAAAGACTACAATATGGTTGAATGTTCTATAGATAGTTCCAATAAAGATGCGCAAGGGCTGCAGCTTTTGGTAACAGGCAGAAGAAAGTACGACCCGCAGCTTATAAAAACACTGGTTGATTATAAAGATATAGATTTGTGATAAAAGGTGCAGAGGCAGCACACCGGCAAACCTTTTACTTATTCATCTCATTTTGCAATTTATCCTACTATCTAATGTAAACGGGCTTGATAAATAATTTGAAGTTAATCATAATAAATTTATGATTAAGAAAATCCTTACAATACTTTCAATAATATTTCTGGCAGCACTGATATTCACCTCATGTCTGCATAGAGATGTACCTGAAAAAGAAACGCAGCACCAAAATACAAGCAGCCTGGAAGAAACCAGACCGGAAGAAATTCCGCCTTATAAAATAGTAGAAATAGGCGGAGTAGAGTACCTTCAATCGAGAGGTGAAACAGGCAAACCAGGCGGAACTTTCTATTCTTCCATGATAGGTGAAGGACCTAAGACTTTTAACTATTGGAATTCAAAAGATGCAACTTCATCATCTATTGCAGGCACAATGTTTGAAGGACTTTTTATTACAGACCCCTATTCAGGCAAAGTAATACCACGTCTTGCAAAAAGCTACAGCGTGGATAAGACGGGCAAAGTTTATACGGTAACTTTAAGAAAAGGGCTTAAATGGTCAGATGACAAAGAAATCACGGCAGATGATGTTCTTTTTACGTTTAATACAATAATAAAAGGCGGCTACGGCGATACGAGCGCACGAGATGTAATGCTGGTAGACGGCAAAATGCCCGCAGCAGAAAAAGTTGATAAATACACGATAAAATTCACTACCCCAAAACCGTTTGCACCTTTTTTAAGAATGCTCGGCTTTCCAATAGCACCAAAACACAAACTTGAGCCTGTTACAAAAAAAGGCATAGCGGAATTTAATCAATATTGGGGCGTTACAACAGCCCCGAAAGATTTTGTCGTAAGCGGAATGTTTAAATTAAAAGAATATGTGCCTGCCCAACGTGTTATTCTCGAGAAAAATCCAAACTTTGCAATGACGGATAAACTAAACCAAAAACTCCCGTACCTTGATACTTACGTGATTTATATAGTAGGCGACCTGAATAATCAGATATTAAAATTTGAAGCTAACGAGATTGATTATCTGAATGTGCGCGGCAATCAGGTTGCACGATTTAAACAAAAAGAAAAAGCTTCGAACTACAAAATGTATAACCTTGGTGCCGGTGACGGAACCACTTTTATAACTTTTAATCTGAACCGCAGAAAAAATGATAAAGGGCAATATTACGTAGACCCCGTAAAGCAAAAATGGTTTAACGATATCAATTTCAGAAGAGCTGTTGACTATGCCATCGACCGTGATTTTATAGTGTCAAATATCCTTGAAGGCGTGGGTTCCCCGTTGTTTACGGCAGAAGGCTTATCTTCTATATTTCTGGACAAAGAACTTGCAAAAGGACATCCGAGAGATTTGAATTATGCCAGAGAACTACTCAAAAAATCAGGGTTTTATTATGATAAAAAAGGGAATCTATATGACAAGGAGGGGCATTTAGTAGAATTTACAATGCTGACAAATGCGGGCAATACAGAAAGAGAATCTGTCGGCGTAATGGTAAAAGAAGACCTCAAAGAACTCGGTATGAAGGTAAACTTTAAACCGATAGAATTTAATGTTTTAGTCGGCAAAATAACAGGCGCTATGGATTGGGATGCGATTATATTAGGGCTTACCGGCTCAAGTCTGGAACCCAATAACGGTGCAAATGTATGGCGCTCTGACGGGACTTTGCACATGTTTAATTTAAGGCAGGGCAAAGATGCTCTTAATAAAGCCGATTTAAGACCTTGGGAAGCTCAGATTGACGATATATTTTTAAAAGGAGCCCTTGAACTTGACTTCAATAAAAGAAAGGCTATTTACGACCAATACCAACAAATCGCTTACGAGCAGCAGCCTTTTATTTATCTTTATACCCCGCTGAATATAGTTGCAATAAGAAAACATTTGGGCAACATCAACCCGACCCCTCTTGGCGGTCCTGTTCATAACCTAGAGGAGATTTATATAAAATAATGTCTATCCCTTTATATATACTGAAAAGAATACTGCAATCCATACCATTATTAATTTTGGTATCGATTTTCAGCTTTTTTATAATAAGAATGAGTCCTATTGACCCTTTAAGCGAACTAAAGCTTAACCCTGCCATTTCAGCGGCAACTCTCAAAGCCGAGGAACAAAGACTCGGGCTTCATTTACCTTTGTATAAACAGTATTTTAAATGGGCAGGAAGTTTTGTAAGAGGAGATTTCGGAGTAACAACCGCCGGGGAAAAGGTTTCCGATAAGCTCAAAGAACGTATACCAAACACTCTTCTTTTAACAATAATAACAATACTTTTCACCTGGGTTGTCGGAATACCGCTGGGTATTTATGCAGCCTTAAACTGGCGAAAGCCGATAGACAGGATAATTACAGTATTTACCTCAGTAGGAATGGCTATCCCCTCTTTTTTCTTTGCATTGCTGCTTCTGGTTTTCGCCGTAAAAACAGGATGGTTTCCTGTCGGAGGATTAACCAGCCCCGGATTTAGCAATATGAACTGGTTTTTTAAGATTTTAGATATTTCCCATCATTTATTCCTGCCCGTGCTTGTACTTTTTACACTAAGCCTTGCAAGTCTTCAAAGACAAATGAGAGGAAATTTGCTTGATGTTTTGGAATCAGATTATATAAAACTTGCCCGTGCAAAAGGGCTTAGCGAAAATACCGTAGTCTACAAACATGCTTTAATTAACGCAATAAACCCTATGATAACGCTTATAGGTTTTGAGTTTGCAGGTTTATTGAGCGGCGCGGCCTTAACAGAATATGTTTTTCAGTACCCCGGCTTGGGAAGGCTTGTTTTGGAAGCCGTACTCAAGTCTGACATTAATCTTGTTATGGCATCGCTTATGATTGGCTCAATAATGCTTATTGCAGGGAATTTGATTGGTGATATTCTTTTAAAATCAGTTGACCCGCGGGTGGTGATGGAATGAGTAAAATAAATGAGTTAAAAATAAACAGAAGCCCCCTAAGGCAAATATTTAAAGATAAATTTGCACGTATAGCTATTTTTATATTGTTCGTTTTTTATATTTTGATAGCGTTTGCGGACTTTTTCGCTGTAAATTCCGAAGACTTTAGCGACAGGCATATTTCTTATGCACCGCCTTCTAAAATTTTTGTAATAGACCAGCGTGGAAACCTCTCAAAACCTTATACATACAACTATACAAGAACATTTAACAAAGAAACCTTTTCGACAGACTATACTCTTGACAGGTCGCAAAAATACTATTTGAAACTTTTTGCCAAAGGGTTTGAATACAAATTTTTAGGTGTATTCAAAACGGACAGGCACCTCGTCGGACTTGATAAACCTGCCGGCAGGCTGTATTTTTTAGGCGCCGATATTAACGGCAGAGATAATTTTTCAAGACTCTTATACGGAGGGCAGGTATCATTGACAATCGGATTTTTGGCATTATTTATATCGTTTCCGATAGGCTTGATTTACGGCGGTATAGCAGGGTTTAGCGGCGGAATTGTCGATACCGTTATGATGCGTATAGCAGAAGCGATTATGTCTATACCGAGCTTTTATCTCCTGATAATTTTAGCAGCGCTTTTGCCCGCCGGAATGACAAGCACACAAAGGTTTACTCTCATAATAGTAATACTGGCTTTTATAGGCTGGGCAGGGTTTTCAAGGGTAGTGAGGGGAATGGTTTTATCCATCAAAACACAGGAATATGTAGAATCAGCCAAAGCAATAGGGGCAAGCAGTTTAAGAATTATTATGAAACATATCCTTCCTCAAACCGCAAGTTTTGTCATAGTAGCCGTAACCTTAAGCGTACCCGGGTATATCCTGGGCGAGTCGGGGTTGAGCTTTTTGGGGTTAGGTATTCAGCAGCCCGACGCAAGCTGGGGTAATATGCTCAAAGAAGCACAGGAATACACAAATATAATCTACAGGCCATGGCTTTTGACTCCGGGGTATTTGATTTTTATAACAATTTTGTCCTTTAACTTAATAGGCGATACCATAAGAGATATTTTAGACCCCAAAAGCTACGGGCGATAATAATTGTTTTATCGGCTTGTTTTATATATAATTTAAGCAGATTTTAAAAGGAGAGCAATATGACAAATATTTCGGGTAACGCTTGGGTTTACAAAGATAATGTTGATACGGATGTAATCATTCCGGCAAGATATTTAAACACTTCTGATCCTAAAGAACTTGCAAAATACTGTATGGAAGATATAGACCAAGCTTTTGCCAAAGAAGTAAAAGCAGGCGATATAATAGTAGCAGGTGAAAATTTCGGCTGCGGAAGCTCAAGAGAACACGCTCCTATCGCAATAAAAGCAAGCGGAGTAAGCGTTGTTATAGCTAAGACTTTTGCAAGAATATTCTACAGAAACGCCATTAACATAGGTTTGCCTATCCTGGAAAACTCTCAGCTTCCTGATGAAGTTCAAAAAGGTGATGTTATAGAAGTCGATTTAGCTTCGGGAAAAATATACAACAAAACCCAAAATAAAGAATACTCAACGGCTAAATTCCCGGAGTCTATCCAAAATCTTATTAAAGCGGGCGGTTTGGTTAACTACACCAGAGAAAAATTAGCAAAATAAAAGAAATTATCGGCACATAAAAAAAACAGAGCATTAAATAATGCTCTGTTTTTATTTGAAAATTTGATACTAAGCTTTACCTGCAGTGCCAAGAAGTTGCATTTTGTGTTTAACAAGTTCTTTAACAGCAGTTCTGCCCGGCCCCATATATTCTCTCGGGTCAAATTTAGCAGGTTCTTCCACGAAGAATTCTCTGATTGTAGCTGTCATAGCTAATCTTAAATCTGTATCAATATTAATTTTAGCTACGCCGTTTTTGGATGCAAAAGAAAGCATTTCTTCAGGAACTCCTTTTGCGTTAGGAAGTTTGCCGCCGAATTTATTACATTTTGCTACTAAATATTCCGGAACTGAAGAAGCACCGTGAAGTACGATTGGGAAATCGTATCCTACCGCCTCATTAACAGCTTTTTTAATTTCTGCAAGTCTGTCGAAATCAAGCTTTGCTTCGCCTGAGAATTTGTAAGCGCCATGGCTTGTTCCTATAGCAATTGCCAAAGAATCACAGCCTGTTTCTTTTACAAATCTTGCCGCTTCCTGAGGGTTAGTAAATTTAGCATCTGCAGCTGATACATTAACATCATCTTCAATACCTGCCAATTTACCAAGTTCAGCTTCAACACTGACCCCTCGTGCGTGGGCATACTCAACAACTTGTTTAGTCAGTGCAATATTTTCTTCAAGCGGGAACCTTGAACCGTCAATCATAACTGATGAAAAACCGCCATCTATGCAGGATTTACAAATTTCAAAGTCTGCACCGTGATCTAAGTGAAGCGCTATAGGTACTGTAGTTGTAGCAAGAGCAGCCTCTACTAATTTAATCAAATAAGTCTGGTTAGCATATTTTCTTGCACCTGCCGAAACTTGAAGAATAATGGGGGATTTTGTTTCTTCCGCTGCTTCAGCGATTGCCTGAAGGATTTCCATGTTGTTTACGTTGTAAGCGCCGATGGCATATTTGCCTTCTAATGCTTTTTTGAACATTTCTTGCGTTCCAACGAGTTTTCTTTCGCTCATTTTCATCTCCTTGTAAATTTTTCTTACGCCTATAATTTTACCATGCACAAAAAAAATAACCTAAAAATAGATTTTTTACACTATCAAGATGATTTATTTGCTCAATATTATTTGTAGGATTAATAAAGAATTAGTTCTTTAGGTTTAGGGAAATATGTTAACAAAAGAAAAATTAAGACTCTCAAAAAATTCAGAAACAAGAAAAACATTACCGAGAAACAAAGGAAATATATCCAACTCAATTACCAAAAACTGGACTGACCAGGCAATTGCATGTTACAGAAGTAATTGCAACTGTACCGAGTGTTCTGTGGCAGGCGGAAACTATTCATTTGTTTGTCAAATGCCAAAAGTCGTTCAAAGCTTGCTTAAAGAAATCGGGAATCCCGAACTTACCGTTAAACCCAAGAAGCTTGCTTAACAGCATTTTTGTAATATTTTTGCCCTGCTGATACTTTTAAGTTATTATTAATGTAATAATATTATTAGGAGAGTGAATATGTTGGAATTTTTCAGAAAACATCAAAAGTCCGTAATCTTGTTTATCGCGGTTGTTTTTATCTTTTGGATGGTAGGATTATCTCTCATACCGCTTTTATTCAGTTAATTTAATGTGATTTCATGTCTTTAAAGTCTAAAATATTAGTTTTAGTATGTGTATTTTTACTCTTTGTCATACAAAGTGTGTCTTTTGCCGCACTTACTTACAATGATGCGGTCAAAGGCACTGTATCTAACGACAAAATACATAAAGTGAAGGATAACATTGAGAAAAAGCGACAAAATACAAGACAAAAGATTCGTGAGCTTAAAGTAAAAGAAAACAAGGAAATAAATAAGCTTTATAAAAGTCAGGGCAACATGGAGATAACAAAAAAAGAACTCCTTATGACCCAGCAAAATCTTGAGCAAACGAAAGCCAGGCTCACAAAGCTTCAACAAAATCTTAATGAAGCTAACGCAAAGTATGAAGCCGACCAGAACGAAGTTGCTAAAAGATTAAGAGAAATTTATAAAGGCGAGAGAATAAGCTTTTTGAATGTAATATTTTTATCTGAAAACATAAATAAATTATTGGATAAAGTTTACTACCAGCAAATAATTGCGCAAAAAGATACGGAAGCGTTAATAAGCCTAAAAGCAAATGCATCCAAACTGGCGGATTATACAAGACAGGTCAATACGCAAAGGCAGAGCATTTTGTATTCGATGGCAAGAATACAGGACAAAAAAGACAAAATCGCCCAGGATATTAACACAAGCCAGTATTTGATTAATAAACTCCAAACAGACAGAAGAACTTATGAAAGAGCTGAAAAAGAGTTAGCAAACCAGTCAGAAAGTTTAGCCCGTATGTTAAGAGGCACGGCGAAAAAACAATCTTCAAAGTTCAGTACTACCACAGATTTCTCAAGACCTGTAGCAGGTCCTATCACATCACCTTTCGGCTGGCGTATACATCCGATATTTCGGAGCCGCACTTTCCACGCCGGAGTGGATATAGGTGCGCCTTACGGTACTCCGGTCAGAGCAACGAATTCAGGGGTTGTGATATATGCGGGCTGGTACGGCGGCTATGGTAAGGTTGTAATCATAGACCATGGTAATTACAAAGGAAAGCCCACCTCTACCCTTTATGCACATTTGTCCCGTTATTCCGTCAATCAGGGTGCAAGTATCAGCAAAGGACAAACTGTGGGATATGTCGGTTCTACCGGATATTCAACCGGTCCTCACCTCCATTATGAAGTGCGTATAAACGGTAATCCTACCAATCCTTTTTAGATTAAACCGAAAGTTTTTCGTATAAATCACTGTCCATATCAAAATTAGAATAAACATTTTGCACATCGTCATGATTCTCAATACTGTCAAGCAAGCGTAAAAGATTTTTTGCATCGGCTGCGTCAGTAATTTCTATTGAATTTTGAGGGGTTCTTGTTACCTCATAAGACAGAAGCTTATAACTCGAATTTTCGAGCTGTTCCGCTACACTTTGCAAGTCCGAAGGTGCTGTAATTATCCGATATTCTTCCTCTTCCTCCAGAAAATCCTGCGCGCCTGAATTTATCGCTGCTTCAAACAATTCGTCCTGATTAACGTTATCTTTTTTAACGATGATTTGACCTTCTTGCTTAAATATCCAGCTCACACAACCGTTTTCACCCAAGTTGCCGTTATATTTATTGAAATAACTTCTTATATCACCTGCTGTCCTGTTGCGGTTTTCTGTCAAAGCTTCTATGAAAACAGCAACACCTGAGGGTCCGTAGCCTTCGTATGTTATTTCTTCATAATTTTCATTACTTGAAGAACCGGAAGCTTTCTCAATAGCGCGTTTAATATTATCGTTAGGCAATCCGGCTGCTTTTGCTTTATCAACAACAGTTCTTAACCTGAAATTTGCGCTCAGGTCAGCTCCGCCAAGCTTTGCGGCTACCATAATTTCCCTCGAGAATTTAGCGAACTCCGCTCCTCTTGCCGAGTCAATTTTTGCTTTTTTTCTTTTAATTGTTGCCCATTTAGAGTGTCCTGACATAATTCAATTACCTTTTTAGTTTAACTCTTCCGCCTTCAACCTCATGTACATTCGCTATTGCTAAAAATGCTTTTGGGTCGGTTTCCAAAACCAATTGTCTAAGTTTGGAAATTTCTAATCTTGTTACTATACAATAAATAATTTTTTTATACTCTCTGCTGTAACCTCCTTCACCCTCAATAAATGTAACCCCTCTTTTTAATTCATGAAGTATAATATCAGCTATTTTTTCAGGAAGCGAAGAAATAATGGTAACGGATTTGGATTCTTCAAACCCTTCAAGCACCACATCTATTGTTTTTGAAATAATAAAATAAGTAGCAATAGAATACATTGCTTTTTCAATTCCAAAAATAAACGCTGCCGAACCAAGTATAAAAAGATTGATAAACATAATAATTTCACCGACGGAAAACGGAATATTTTTGCCGATAGACATAGCTACTATTTCCGTACCGTCAAGAGAGCCGTTATTTCTCAAAATCAGCCCTACCCCAAGCCCCACAATAATCCCCCCGAATATACAGGCTAAAAATAAATCGTCAGTGGCATTCGGGCTTTTGTGCAGCAGCGTAACAAAAATTGCAAGCATAACAACAGCATAAAGAGAATATACCAGGAACCCACGCCCCAGCTGCTTATAACCGTATATTAAAAAAGGTATATTAAGACAAATCAAAAACATACCTAACGGAAGTTTTGTAACATAGCTTGCCATAATTGATATGCCTACAACGCCGCCGTCTATAATATTATTAGGAACCAAAAACTCTTCCAATCCTGTTGCCGCAATAAACGCACCTATTGTAAGAAATATTAAATTTTTAAGAACAAGCCTCACCCTAACCATCGGTATAACCTATTATTGCTGCTGTTGCCTGATATTTAGAATGTGAAGCGCTTAGCTCCCATGTTGTTATTCCAAACTGCTTTGCAAGCCCAAGTGCCTTTCCGTACAATACAACCGAAATCTCTCCGTTGGACAGTTTTATGGTTTCGACATCTTTCCAGTTAATACCTTTATCCCAGCCTAACTTGTTAATTCCGGCTTTAAGCGCCTTAGATACAGCCTCTTTAATGGCAAAACGAACCGCAAAACGCTCTGCCTGTTTATAAGTATTAGAACTACAGAACTTTATTTCATTATCGGTAAATATTTTCTCTAAAAATTTAGCACCATAATTATCTATGGCATCTTTAATTCTTGAGATTTCAAGTATATCAGTACCAAGGTATATTTTCATACTTACAAATTCTCATTATTTGTCTTGGTCGATTGAAAATATATCATAGAATTAAGAACTTCTTTTAAAATTTCGGGGCGTTCTTCAGGATCCATGTGTTTCAGCATTTCTATAGCGGAATGCAGTGATTCGAACTTATCGTACCAGCGTTTTCGCACAGGAACGTATTCTTCATTAATATCTTCTATAAAATCATCGGCATCTACCTGTCTTTTAGCCATCACCATTTGAATTAAATCTGCAGCAATAGATAATTTTACATCATCATCAGCAAACTCCAAGGCATTAACAACAAGACTTAATTGTTCCTCCTGGTCATACCAGCGTACATATTTTTTTTCTTCTTCACTCATATATTCTCCTGATACCTCGTTTAGTTAAGCCTTATTTCAGCGTAAATCATTTAACAGCCCCATAGTGCCCGCCGCTATTTTTTCAAAATCATCATTAGGCAATGTCGACAAGATATTCATAGTGCTTAAAATTGTCCAGTTTTTGTCATACCATCTTCTTCTGCGAAAGGATTTATACAGTCCTAAAACCCGCTCCTTACCTATACTTATAGGTTCTTCTGTTTCAAGCTCAAGCAAATTTTCCCTGATAATATTAGAAAAACTCATAATATTCTCGGCTAAATTATCAATCAGCTCTGCGGGCTGATCCTTAATAACCTCAAGAATACTTGTCATATCTTCATTATTATCATACCAACGTCGTTGTTCCATATTCTTCCCTTTTATCAATTTTATACCATAATAGAGGGCAGTCGGGCAACTTTTAAAATAATAATGTAAACTTTAGGACTTTATTTAATATTTGGGTTAAAATGAGAATGCTTATCACAATTTAATGAGGAGAGAAAATGACAAGGATTAAAATGCAAAGAACCTTTGTAGCTCTTAAGCCTGATGCCGTACAAAGAGGCCTCATCGGAGAAATCATTGCAAGATTTGAAAAAAAAGGTTTAAAAATTGTTGCGTTAAAAATGGTTCATCCGAATTTAGAGTTAGCTGAAGCTCATTATGCAGAACATAAAGGAAAAGATTTCTATCCTTCTTTAATAAAATTCATAACGGAAGGTCCGATTGTAGCGATGGTACTTGAAGGTATACATGCTATAGCAGAAGCAAGGAAAATGATGGGGGCAACCGACCCGCAGAATTCAGCGCCGGGAACAATAAGAGCGGATTACGCACAAGTTAAAGAAAGCAACATTGTCCATGGTTCAGACTCGGAAGAAAGCGCTCAAAGAGAAATCAATCTATATTTCAAGCCTGAAGAACTCTGCATGGGACGTGAAATTATCAGTGAATATTACATAAAGAAATACGCAAAAGTATAAAATGATGCCATCAGAGTATTTTAACTATCAACTTGAAAAAACCTGCAATAGCTCTCAAGCCAGGGCAGGGACGTTATTTACGCCACACGGACAAATTAAAACGCCTGTATTCATGCCTGTCGGTACAAATTCGAGCGTAAAAACACTCACAAATGACCAGATTGCAGGCACAAATGCCCAAATAATACTGTCTAATTCTTTCCATCTGTTTTTAAAACCGGGACATAAGCTTATAGAATCGGCAGGCGGATTACATAAATGGATGAATTGGAATAAGCCGATTTTGACTGACAGCGGGGGCTTTCAGGTATTCAGCCTTGCTGATATAAGAAAAATAAAAGAAGACGGTGTAACCTTCAAAGACCCTAAGTCAGGAACTTCTCACTACATTAATCCTGAAATTTCCATGGAAATCCAAGAAGCATTGGGCGCGGATATTATTATGGCTTTCGATGAATGCGCTCCGTATCCTTGTGATTATGACCATGCGAAAACAGCAATGGAACGTACGCACAGGTGGCTTGAGCGTTGTTTTAACGCAAAAAAAAGACCGGATGTGGCGTTATTTCCTATTGTACAAGGTGCATTTTTCGATGATTTAAGAACAGAAAGCGCAAGGGTTATTTCCTCTTTTGAAGCTCCCGGCTACGCTATAGGCGGGGTAAGCGTAGGTGAACCCGCTGACGTTAAAAACCATATTGTTGAAATCACAGCCCCTCTCCTGCCGGAAAATAAACCAAGATACCTTATGGGAGTGGGTACTCCTCAGGATTTATTAGACGGGGTGCTAAGAGGGATAGACATGTTTGACTGCGTTATGCCGACAAGAATAGCCAGGCATGGCAGCTTCTTTATGAAAAAAGAAAGGGGCATCATTTCAAACAAAACATTTGAAAATGATTTTCGCCCTCTCGCAGAAGGCTGTCAATGTTATGCTTGCCGTAACCACACGAGAGCTTATATAAGACACCTATTTAAGTCCTGCGAAGCAACTGCCGCTACTCTTTTATCAATACATAACATACACTACCTCGTTAATTTAATGGAAGAAGCAAGACAGGCAATACTTGAGGACAGATTTTCAGAATTTTACAGGGAAAACAAGGAGGAAAATACAGTTAATATCTATGCAAAATAATTGTAAAATTTTATTGCATAATAATCAAAATCCTGCTAAAAACATATTAAAAGGAATAGAAAAGATGAAAAAGCTAATATTTAGTTTAATACTGTTGTTATTTACCTCATCAGTATGCATAGCCTCCGGAATGTCAAATCTCAGCGCTGATGAAGCGTTACAAAAATTAAAGGAAGGTAATATCAGATTTCAGGAAATGCACCTTTCTCACCCTGATTTGTCAAAAGAAAGACGAGCTGAACTGTTAAAAGGGCAGCATCCGTTTACGGCTGTGTTAACATGCTCTGATTCACGGGTCCCTCCCGAACTTATATTTGACCAGGGATTAGGAGATATTTTTGAAATCCGCAATGCAGGCAATGTATTAGATAAGCACGTTATAGGCAGTATTGAATATGCCGTTGTACATCTGGGTGTAAAGCTTGTAATAATAATGGGGCATGAGGACTGCGGCGCAGTAACTGCCGCCGTTAAGAAAGCCCATGAAGGCAAATATATAGACAGTTTTATTAAATCATTGCAGCCTGCAATAAAAGAGAGTAAAAAACATCACGGCAGCTGTACTATAACTAATACAGTAAAAGAAAATGCCATTATAGGAGCAGAGGAATTAGTAAAATCCGACCGTATTATTTCTCATTATGTTAAAGAAAAAGGCTTACTGGTGATTCCTGCTTATTATCATCTTGATGATGGTGAAGTTGAGTTTTTAAAAAGATAGGAGGTAATATGTTAAAAAAATTATTATACGTCGGTGTGTTTATGTTTCTTATAAATACAACCGCACATGCCGCAATTACAATTGATTATGACCTGTATACGATAAAAAATACAGAAAAAAATAAAATAGAAACGGCGATGATGACTGAAATTGCAAAAAATAATGCCGGCACTGTTTTCAGGGATAAAGCCAACAACATATACTACTACAAACGAACCGGTAAAAATGGGGATTTCTCTTATTTTGTAAGATTTTATCAGGATTTTAACGATACAAATATCTTTTTGGTATCTTCACCCAAGCGCCCGTTTAAAAGTAATGATATAGAACAAACATTGAAAAACCATAATATTCCGTTTTTACAGTCTAAAGACAAACAGATTATACAGGAATATAAGTTTGATTTTGTGAAATATGCAAGGGAAAATAAGCCGTTAGACTTTGTTGTAATACAAAAAAGAACAGAATGGTTTGAAAACTTGGTTAATAAAATTGATTCGACAATAATTAAAGATAATAAAAAGGTTCCGCAGCTTCCTTACAAAGAAGATGCATCCTATATCAAACTCAGAAAATTATCAAGCGAAACATACACCGGTACCGGGTTTAAAGTAATAAAAAACAAATATAAACTGAAACAAAAAACCTATAAAATGGCTCATGCTTATGAATATCTTATAGAAAACAATTCTGATTCAACTCTTTTAATAGAAAAAATTGATTCTGATAACATTATTAATATTAAAGATATAACAAAAAGCACCTATATAGACTTGGACAGGGTAGATGCAGCAGCTTATGCGGGCAGTTTTTTGGCTCCTTTTACTCTTGGAGTAAGCCTTCTGGCATGCATCCCCGATTGGATAAGAACAGTAAATATACAGACAGAATCAATAAGGTATACTTATAAGTTCCCCGAAGACTATACTGTAGCGCCGCATGGAACAGCCAGAATATTAGTATTGAGGGATAGAGATAACCCCAAACCTTTGGAATTCTACTTAAAAATAAACGGATGTGAAGAGAAATTTGATTTCTAATCTTTATAAATCAAACCTGATTGCTTTTACTTATTGTCTAGCAGGTATTTTTAATGATATAATTCTATTAGAATAAGTTTTTAGTGAAGAGTAAAAGCAATTTGTTTAATTTAAGCAACCAAAACAAGATAATTATCGCAGGCTGGTGCCTCAGCTCTTTGCTGATTTTCGCCATAGCATGGTTTATGATAGACAAAACCCAGCAAACAATTTCCGAAAGCTATCAGAATTTCGGGCTTGTACTTTCGAGGACTTTAGCAACAGAAAGCACCGACCTTATCAAAGGTCTTCCTCCTGAAGATAAAAAATATAAGCTTGAATTTTACAGCGAAAAATTAATGCATGACAATAAGGACATTGAATACATTATTTATAAAAATAATGAATCGGAAGTATTGTATCAATTCGGCAGCAAACCTCAAAAAGAAGACAAAAACGCTTTTTCCATCAATGTTCCTATGTATCTTAACGAAAATATAGTAGGTTCCGTAGAAATAGGTTTTACCGGTTCTTCAATGACCGGTATTTCCAAAACAACACGCAACTCAATGATAATTATCTTTACCGTAATTTGGCTTTTATCAATGCTTGCCGTATTAATTAATACTTTGCTCATAACAAGACAAATTTCACTGCTGTCTAAAGGCGTAAAGAAAATCTCAAGCGGAGAATTCGGCTACAAACTGGAAGGAAAAGACCTTTGGGGTGAAATCAAATTGCTGTTTGATGAATTTAACCACATGTCAACCAAACTCCGTAAATATGAAGAAGAAAATATAGAAGAGCTGGCTTATGAAAAAAATAAGCTTGAATCCGTCTTAATGAGTATTGTAAACGGCGTTGTAGTTTGTGATAACTACGATAACGTAATTCTGATAAACAATGCGGGGCTTTCTGTTTTGAAAGTTAAACCCGAAGAAATCCTAAACAAAAAAATCCAGTCTTATTGTGATATTAACGGCAATTTTGCCTTTGAGCAGCATATTTCGGAGTTTAAAAATACCCCCCGTGAAGAAATAGAGCAGGAACCATTGGTATTTCAGGCAAATATTGAAGAAAAAATATACCAGACTTCAATTTCACCTATATTTACCCCTCATGAGGATTATCTGGGTTACGTAATCGTATTGCATGATATAACTAAAGAAGCGCAAATAGATAAATTAAAAAATAACTTTATATCAAACGTCAGCCATGAGCTTCGCACTCCCGTAACTGTTCTGAGAAGCTATATAGATACATTATGCAACTACGGTAATGATTTTGACGAAAAAACAAAACATGAGTTCCTGCAAATTATGAATCAGGAAGCTAAAAGGCTTAATAATATGGTAAATGATATCCTTGACTTCTCGCGACTGGAATCTCCTAACGTTAAGATAGAAAAACAATTACTCGATTTAAAGCCTATTGTAGAATTAACTGTAGCCTCTATTAACGTTATAGCAAGCGAAAAGAATATAAAATTCTCTGTAATTACAGAGCCTGACTTGCCAAAGGTTTATATGAACCCTGACAGTATAGAAAGATCTCTTAAAAACCTTTTAAGCAATGCTATTAAATATTCTCCGGAAGACAGCAGGGTAAAAATCAGAATTGAAATTGACAATACAGGTCAATACCTTGAATGTACAATAGAAGACTCCGGCATTGGCATACCGTCCGAGCATCTTGATAAAGTTTTTGACAGATTTTACAGGGTTGAAACAGAGGCTCATACTATAAAAGGAACGGGTTTAGGACTTCATCTTGTAAAGCTTAATATTGAGAAACATCACGGCGGACAAGTATTTGTTGAAAGCAAAGCCGGAACCGGCAGCAAGTTCGGCTTCAGATTACCGCTAAATACTGTTGACAGCGCTGATAATAACACTCGGGAAGTAACTGAATCAGAAACTGAAACAGATACTATAATCCAACAATAACCGGTTTATTTTATATATTCTTGTGCAAAACCCATGCCTTTGATGTGTAAAAAATACACTTAATATTTGAGTTATTTTTATCACGATTATAAATTATAAATGTGTTTTTGCAGTTAAACTGCGGGTTCGCGGGCGCTCCAACTGGAGGGGTTGACTTTTTTTCTATTATGATTAATAATATGCTTGTAAGATAAAGTGTTTTGAGTACACTAATTAAGGAAGAAAAACAATGTTAACTATAGCAAATGTTAGAGACAATACAATATTCAGGGCCTATACCCCTAATGAAACCCAGGCTCTTACATTGCCAAACAATAATAGACAAGTAAAAGCCTACCTGGAAAGAAACAGGGATGTATATACGGATTTCGCCGATGGAGATATCTCACTTTTGTCGTTTTTAAAAGATAAAATCAGGACATATTGGAATCTTTTCACTAAAAAACCTGACCCTATTTTAGAAATAAAGGCCAAAATGATAGAAGAAGAAATAAAAGATTTGGTAAAAACAAAACATGCTTCAAGTGTTAATTATGTAGCGTAATTGCTATTTTCCATGCTATGATTAAGTTGTTACACAGCTTATAATCAGCAATGGAATTAGAATACGCTAAAATAAAACCCCTTGAAATGGAAGATTTCATCCATTATATTGACTGGCTCACAAGGTTTAAAAATCCGTTTTTTAATATTAACAGAGTGTGCGACAAGATAATTTCCAAAAATCTTATCGCACCTGCTGTTAGTGCAAAAAAGACATCAGAATTAGGTCTTTTGGATAAATTTAAAATCGCAAATTATATTTGGAATACATCTTGTGAAAGGCTTGGGATAAAAAGACCTAAGAATAGTGCTTTAAAAGATTTTTTAATTTTTGAAGAGAGCAAAACCTTTAATACATCGCTGCTTGTCCAGGATTATAATTTGCCGGGGAAGAATTTTAATGCGTTAAGAAAACAATTATTCTTTGAAATTGACGGTATAATTAATGCCCTCTCACATCAAAAAAACTTGCCTACGTACATAAACAGACTTGTATACCTATCTAAAAAGCTGCAAAAGCTAAGCGTACAAGAGGTTTTTAACAATTATCAAAGTCTTTATACTTCAATAAAACTGGTTTTGTTAACGGAAGGCATTACGGAAGAAAAACTTTTACCCGAATTTGCCCAAAAAATAGGCAGCGGTTTTGAAAAATCGGGGATAAAACTTATTGCGGCAGGGGGGAAAAGTCCGCTGGTAAAATATTATACGCAAATAAGAAACCTTATGAAAATACCTGTATTTATTCTGTTAGATGCCGATGCTACCGATATTTTGGATTCGCTGACTTCCGTATTGTTAAAGAAAGACACTCTTCATATTATATCTGACGGCGAAATAGAAGATATATTAAGCCCGGCGTTAATAATGCGAACCATAAACAAGAATTATTCACAAATCGGACAAATAACAAAAAAAGACCTGCAAGGCGATATGCCTATGTGCAAAAAACTCAAAATACTCTATAAAAACAAGGGGTTTGGCGATTTTCAAAAAGCCAGATTTGCTCAAATTCTAAAAAATAACATCTCAAGGCAGTCTGATATCTCGAATGAAATTAAATTTATATTACAAAAAATTACAAAATGTGTAAAATGCTAGCAAATTCATTCTGTTTTCTGCTTTAATAGGAATGAAGTTAGTGTAATAAGAAAAACAGACATGGGGCCTATAATACTTGGTGAAAAATCCATGAAGTTTGTGAACCGCGCTTTAAAAATAGCGGGGCCTGAACAGAGGTTAATTCTTGGGGCTACAGCTATTTGTTCACAACCTCTCATTGATTATTATAATAGAAATGTAGATGATAAAACCAGAAAATATTCTGTTTGCAGAACCGTGTCAAAAATTATAGCAGGTACAGTAGTGGGCGTAAGTGTCCGCTATCTGGCTATTAAATATGCTTCAAGATTTATAAAATTACCCGATGTAACAAGGGTAAAACCCGAGGTATTCAAAACGCTGCAAGACCGCAGCAATTTACAAAAATCACTTGGCGATATTATTGCCATAGGTGTCATGCTCTTCACTAACTTCTTAATAGATGCACCTTTAACCAAAATGGGAACTAACTTCTTAGCAAAAAAATTCATTAAAAAAGACTCTCCCGAAAAAACAGGAGGCTCTAAATGAATAAACTGATGCTTTTTGGAAAACAGTTATTGGATAAAGCTTGTGAGCAAGGTGTTAATAATCGTGCAGCATTCTTAAAAAACGTAAGTACTGTAGGCTGGGTTTTATCGTGTTTAGCTCAGGTAGGGGCTATTATCATTAATGATAAAATACCTTCCAAAGAAAAGAAATTCTTAATCCCTCAGGAAATTATGGAGGGAGTGGTAAATGTCGCGTTATTTTGGTGTTTAACTTCAAGGGCAACCGACTGGGGCAGAAAATTAGTGTTAACCAAAAAATTCATCCCCAAATCTCTTGCTCCACATCTCAAAGACTTTAAACCAAAATCATTCAAGGTTGAGAAGCTTCAGCAGGAGTTTTTCAACCATGTCAGGAAAACCTGCCCTAACAATTTCGCCGAAGCACATAATGCGATTGAAGGGATAGGATTAATTACAAGTATTATAGGGTCAGTAGTAGCCTGTAATCTTGTAACCCCTATAATAAGAAATAAGCTGGCAAGTATTTATCAAACATGGAAATTGAAAAAACAGGGCAAACCTAATGAACAAAGACTTGATATAAACGAAAAATTTGGAAATGTCGACTTCAAAAAATACGAGCAGCAGTTTGTCAAAAGACCCGTATTTAGAGATACTGCCTCTATCCTCCCGCCTTCAAGCGGATTAAAAATTTAATTTATTTGGGCAAGTGTAACGTTAGTATAATAATGAGCTAAAATCTGATAAGCGTTATAACCGTTGTTAGCAAGGTTATTAGCGCCGTATTGGCTCATTCCCACTCCATGTCCTTTTTTAGGAACACCCATATCAAAGCCTGAAACGGATTTTAAATAAGGAAGGTTTTGATTCCAAACCTTGCCGCTGTTTTTGGTTTGACCGCCGGAGCTGGCATGGTAATATGCGGAAATAACTTTGTTATTACAGACCAAAACCTGACCTTGCGTTTCTATAACGGCATTGTTAGTTCTTTTTGTTTCGCTGTTGGCGCCGCCATAAGCCTGGTCTTCGGGAGTATCCTTCAAATCATAGCCCCTTGCCGCTCTTTTACCTAAGTTAGCTACAGCATAGCTTCTTGCCGCTATTGCCTGTGCCTTGTGAGCTTCAAAATTCCACCCGCTCGGCATTTCAGCAGGAACAACCCCAAGCAGATAAAGTTCTAAATCTATGTCATTTATAACTGTCAAACCGTCAAACTTTTTAGAAATGATTAAATTTTGTCTGTACCATCTGCCTTTGACAAAGACAAAACCTCTCGGCTCCTGCGTACGTATAGTAACGTTATCGGTTCCAAGCGTGTAATATTTGCCTTCTATATTTATTGCTATCTTATTTCGGTGGACTTTTAGAGGATAGCGCTTCATAGGCTCAAGCTTGTACACTTCTCTGCCTGTTCTGCTGTCAAACACAGCTCCGGCCGAAGATACGGCAACAGCAGTTTTATTAACATCATCAAGCAGGCCTATTTTTATTGCATAAGCAGGAGATGATAGAAAAATACCGGTAATAATAATTAGAATTAGTCCGTAAGTTGCTCTCATTACATTAATCCCCGTTATAATATTATTTTACCTTAAAAAAGACTTTTTCAATCAATCAGGAAAAGGAATTTTGAACTTTATTTAGCGTTCAGCGGTTCTGTCTTATTTAATAATAATCCGAAAATAATACTGTCAACTAACGCAAGATACGCGGCTTCTGTTACGTTTCTTGAAACTCCGACCGTATCCCATCTGTTAAACCCGTCGGTAGTTTCAACATGCACTCTTGTACTTGCTTTCGTTCCCTCGGTTGAGTCTAAAATTCTTACTTTAAAATCAGACAGCTTAAAATTATTAATTACGGGATAAAGCCCCCTTAAGGCTTTTCTTAGCGCTTTATCCAAAGCATTCACAGGTCCGTCACCTTCACTTACGGTATGAACAACTTCATCTCCTATTTGGATTTTTACGGAGGCTTCCGCATTTAATCCTTCATAAGCCTGGGAAATAGTATCATCAATAACCCTAAAACCGCAAATATCAAAATAATTCGGCATTCTGTCAAGGACTTTCATAAGCAGAATTTCAAACGAAGCATCTGCATCTTCAAAGGCAAAACCTTCCCATTCAAGCTTTTTTATACTTTTGATAATTTTCGGGATATCATCTTCCGATATATCGCTGTTAAGCCTTAAATTTTTAAACTTTTCTTTAATACTTGCCATACCTGCCTGGTCGCTCACTAAAATCCTTCTTGAGTTTCCTATTTTTTCAGGGGCAACATGTTCGTAAGTTTCCGAATGCTTCATAACACCGCTGGCATGAATTCCGGCTTTATGGGCAAAAGCGCTCATCCCCACAAAAGGTGCGTGGTTATTCATTTTTTTATTCGCAATTTCTGCAATTTGCCTTGAAACATAAAATAATTTTTCAATATTATCACCTAAAACCTCATACCCCATTTTCAACTGCAAATTAGGGGCAATACTGCTTAAATTAGCGTTTCCGCAGCGCTCGCCGTAACCGTTAATAGTACATTGTACCTGCCTTACACCGGCTTCAACAGCAGCCAGAGAAGAAGCCACCGCCATATCAGAATCGTTATGGACATGAACCCCTAAAAAAGCGTCAGGAAGCTCGGTTTTAACGGTTTTAGTCATTTTATAAATGCATGTGTTAATATTTCCGCCGTTTGTATCACAGAGAATAATTCTTGCAGCACCTGCGTCATAAGCTGTCTTTAAAGCTTTTAAAGCATATTCGGGGTTGTTTTTATACCCGTCAAAAAAATGTTCCGCATCAAAAAAGACCCTTTTACCTTTAGAAATCAAATATTCTATAGAGTCTTTTATCATATTTAAGTTTTCTTCAAGCGTGGTATTTAAAGCGTATTCTACGTGGAAATCCCAGGTTTTGCCAAAAATTGTAACTGTTTCCGTATCCGCAAGCAAAAGCTGCTGCAAAACCTTATCTTCGCTTGCAGGACAGTTAGGTTTTCTGGTGCAGCCGAAGGCTGTTATTTTAGCGTTTTTCAATTCCATATCTTTTACAAGCTGAAAAACTTCTTCATCCTTAGGATTAGCGCCCGGCCAGCCCAGCTCGATATATGAAACTCCCAAATCGTCCAAGAGTTTAACTATTTTGAGTTTATCATTTACAGAATAGGATATCCCTTCTGCCTGTGCGCCATCTCTTAATGTCGTATCGTAAATTTCAATCTTCATAAAGCTATCTCAGAACTCCGTATAATTAATAATTTTAGCACATAAAAATAATTAAAGTTAAGAAGATTACCACGCAAGTCAGGAAAATTTGTTTTTTCGATTTGTGCATTAGTTTTAAAACGTGTTAGTAGTATAATTTAGTTAAGATTTTAACAGAAAGATAAAAATGTCAAAACTAAGACAACCTTACCTGCAAACAAGAAGAGATGCCTGGGTAGAAGTAAATCTCGGGGCTATTGAGCATAATATTTCCGCTATGTTAAGGCTTTGCAATGAAAAAACAAAATTTCTTGCGGTTGTAAAAGCAGATGCGTACGGACACGGCTCTACCATGGCAGCGCCAACGCTGCTTGCTTCAGGCGTTGATGTTTTAGGGGTGGCTTCGGTAGACGAAGGAATAGAACTGAGAAACAGCGGGGTATCTGCTCCAATACTCGTTCTTGGTACTGCTCCGTCCTGGTCTGTAGCAAGCGCCGTTGAAAATGACCTTGAGCTTTCTATTTTTACTCAAGAACATTTAACCGCCTGCGTTAATACCTTTGAACATTTAAAAATAAAGCCCAAAGTCCATATCAAGATAGATACAGGCATGCACAGAATAGGTTTGACCTATAAAGAAGCATCTTCATTTATTAACAAGGTAATAAGCACAAAAGAAGTAGAATTAAGAAGTATTTTCAGCCATTTAGCATGTGCCGAGGATGAAATAATCTCTGAAATGCAATTCAGCAACTTTGAGCCGATAAGAGAAGAATTCCCTTTTATTCCCGCTCATATCCTAAATTCAGCAGGAATAATGAGCTACCAAGGCAAACAATTCGATATGGTACGCTCAGGAATAGCCATTTACGGGCTCATGCCTGATTTATCATCTAACGTTAACAGTGTTCCTTCCTTGAAACCTGCCATGAGCTTAAAAGCAAGAATAGTCCACCTGAAAGAGATAGAGTCCGATTTGGGTGTAAGTTACGGTTACAGCTATAAAACAGACCATAACCCCACCAAAATAGCTACAATTCCCGTAGGATATGCCGATGGTGTTTCAAGAGCGTTATCAAATAAGATTTACGGACTGATAAACGGTAAAAAAGTAAAACAAATCGGCAATATTACCATGGACCAAATGATGTTTGATGTAAGCGACGTCGAAAACGTTCATATAGGCGATGTGGTAACCCTTATCGGAACAGACGGCGTAAACACAATTTTTATTGATGAATGGGCAAAGCTGCTCAACACAATTAACTATGAATTAACCTGCCGTTTAAAAGCAAGACTACCCAGAGTTTATTCAAGATAACTATAATTCAGCGTGTTTTTCACAAATAGCATCAACCAAGGCATCCAGCTTCTTAAAGTCTTCTTCTTTAGGTTTGCCTTTTATAATCACACCTTCAAGGCTTTGAAGCTTCAGCGGAGCTAAAATATCTTGCAGTTTTCCTGCAAGGTTTCCGCCCCAGCCGTAAGAGCCGATAATCGACACATTTTTTAGTTTTGGCCTTAGCGCATTGACAAAGAACGCCGCATAAACAGCAGCCGGATGAGGTCCTGCTAAAACCATTGATGAACCTAACACTAAGGTAGCTGCATCAACTAAAGCAACTGCTATTTCTCCTATATCAGCCTGAATTAAGTCAAATACTTTTACTGTAATACCTTTTGCCTCAAGCTTGGATTTCAAATCTTCAACAAGAAGCTTGGTACTGCCGTACATTGAAACATAGGGTAATACGACTATATTTTCAGGAGTGTCGCAGGTCCATTTTTCATAAGCATCAAGAATAAATGAAGGGTTTTTATAAACAGCGCCATGGCTGGGACAAATAGTTTTTACATTCATATCTTTTATCATTTGCACGTATTTTTTGCAAAAAGTCCTAAACGGCATCATAATTTCTGCATAATAGCGTTTTGCCGCTTCCAAAAGCTCCTGTGAATCATCAGAATACAAATCAAATTGGGTATAATGCGCACCCAAAAAATCACATGTAAAAAGAAGCTCATCCTCTTTAATATAAGTGAACATCGTATCAGGCCAGTGTACCCAGGGCGCTATTTTAAACTGCAGAGTTTTACCGCCCAGTTCAAGTTCTTCGTTGTCGCATACAACTTTGAATTTGTCTTCTTCAACATGAACCATATCCTGTATAATTTCTTTGCATTTAGCGTTCGTAACCACTATAGCATCGGGATATTTTTCCAAAACAGCAAAAATAGTGCCGGAGTGGTCTTGTTCTCCGTGGTTTGCGATAATATAATCAATCTTTTTTACATTTTTGGTTAAATTTTCTATATATTCATTAATTTTAGGCGGATAACAAGTATCAATAAGCGCTGTTTTTTCCGTACCTTCGACAACATAAGAGTTATAAGAAGTACCTTGGGGAAGGGGTATCAATTCATCAAAAAGCTTTCTCTGCACATCTTTTATACCGCAATAATAAATGTTTTTAACTATTTCTTGAATCATGTTATCTCTCCTGTTTGTCTTTTTCTAATAATACAACAGAGAAAAGGAGTTTTAAATAGTAACCCGGATACCCTAACTATAAATCTATTTTAAATTCAGCTATTTCTTCTTCCTCTTTAGGTTCAATATAACTGTTAATAATATAAATTGCTAAAAGAGCGGATGCTATCGTAAAAACAATATTCATAAGTCCGATAAAAAGAACAAAGATAAAAAGGACGAATAAAGAAAAAACCGAGTTAACAAAAGACGCGGTTAAAAAACCTGCTATGCTTGCTGTTTTAAAAATAAGCCCGGTGATAACAGACAATGGTATAAATACAAGACTTGCAACTACTACCGTCAACATGCCCGATATAGAGCCTATAACAATACCTTCTCTGTTTTCCAGATGCCCTGCCAATTTATTGTATTTTAAAGAAATCACTATAAGGGCGCCTGCCAGCCAAAAAATAAAAATCGTAAGAAAATTCACAATAGGAATTAAAAGCAATACCCCAAGGACAGCGCCTAAGACGGAGCTTTGAAAAACAGTCGGTTTTATATAGTCAGGTAATCTGTTGAGCATTTTTACCTCTTTTAATTATTATAATTATACATTAATAATTTGCAAAATAAAGCGACCGATAGCGGCCGCATTAGTCAAGAAAGGAATGGTTAGACTATTAACAAACATATTAAATCACCTTACAAAAAATAGTGCAAAAAATTAATTTTTCTTAATATTAAAAAAGAGGAAGCTAGACAGCTGAGAGGCTGGGATTGGGCTTAAGGGCTTAAGAGGTGAAAAGCTTAAGAGTTGTCACTCTAAATTCAGTTAAACCAATATATTAGCGCTGATATGAGCCTCTAACTCTTCTAAATACTTCGGCACATCAGGATTATGCACAACATCAAAGGCAAAAAAGGCTTTAACAGGTGTCATACCGCAAAATTGCTGCAATTTGTGCAAAGGTAAAATAATATCTTCAATTTGTTTACCGTCAAAGAAAGTATTAGGCTTCTCAAAATCTTTTTCCGAGATATTACAGGTAATTGAATACATGTATTTTTTACCTTTCATAAGTCCGCCTTCACCGTAAGCCTCGGAAGCGGCGTAAAAAGCGCCATACCTGTATACTTCATCAAAGTATTTTTTTAAAATCCAGGGAACAGAAAACCAGTTCATAGGCGTTTGAAAAATAATAACATCTGCCCATTGAAATTTTTCTATTTCTTCGTCAATATCATAGCCCTGCTCAACAATAGTAGTTTTGACTTCATTGTTTTTGGAAACAATCTCTACAATCTTATCAAAAAGTGTCTTGTTTAACTTTCCTTCCGCAAAAGGATAATACTTATGCCCGTTCAATACAAAAATTTTCATAGTTCACCTGACTTTATACAATTTTATTATAATATTACTTGTTAAATATTCAATTGTCCAATATCATTATAATAAGTCACAAAGTATCATATTTGGATAAAAATTGAGAGAAAATTTTCAAATGCAGCCAAAAGAAATCTATATCAAAGTAACAAAAGACGGACCTTACCTTCTGTATGGCATTCCAAAAATCAATGAAGAAATAATAATAAGCGATGAAGAAAATATAGCGATAGAGTACCGGCAAGGCAGAATTTTTGAAATCAAAAAATTCCCCGCAGCACTATGCCGATGCGGCAAAACTAAGAATGCGCCGTTTTGTGATGGAGAGCATACCAAAGATAATTTTGACGGGACAGAAACAGCTTCTTTTGAACCGGTTATTAATAATACCGTAGTTTATGAAGGTGCCGGTTTAATTTTAAAAGACAATGAGGACTTATGCGCTTCAGCCAGATTTTGCGATGCAAAAGGAACTATCTGGAATTTAATTTTTGAAGAAACAGAAGAAGCACAAAAAGAAGTAATAAGGCAAGCTAATCTTTGCCCGGCAGGCAGATTTATAATAACCGATAAAAACGGAACTGTTATAGAAGATATATCGCCTCAGGAAATTTCTATTTTGGAGGATGAAGGACTCGAAATAAGCGGTCCTATATGGGTAAAAGGCAGTATCAGAGTAGAAAGCATAAATGGCAAAAGTTATGAAATAAGAAACGACCAAACACTTTGCCGCTGCGGAAACTCAAAAAACAAACCGTTTTGCGACAGCGCACACTGCCACAAAGGCTACAAAGCCACCTATAAAGACTAATTTCATTGTACTTTTGTGAAATCTTATCATATAATTAGAACGAAGATTTAATCGGAGAAGCAAAATGGCCTTATTAATACCAGGCGGAGCAGGCTATATAGGCTCTCATACGGCGTATGAACTTATAGCAAAAGGCATTGATACCGTTATTGCGGATAACCTGCAAACCGGGCATATAGAGGCTATCCCGACCGGGGCAAGATTTTATCGGGGAGATATAAGGGATAAGGACTTCTTAGATAACTTATTTCAAAAAGAAAAAATCGATGCGGTTATACATTTTGCGGCAAATTCGCTTGTAGGCGAAAGTATGACAAAACCGCTGGAATATTACGACAATAACCTTTACGGCACTATGATGCTTTTAAAATCAATGGTTGAAAATAACGTTAACAAAATAGTATTTTCATCTACCGCTGCTGTTTACGGCGAACCTGAAAACATCCCAATTCTCGAAACCGATAACGCAAACCCGACAAATACCTACGGTGAAACAAAACTTGCTATGGAAAAACTCTTCAAATGGGTTTCGTTGGCACATAATATAAAATTTGTATCTTTGCGTTACTTCAATGCGTCGGGCGCTCATATAAGCGGCAAAATAGGAGAAGCCCACACAACAGAAACCCATCTGATACCTCTGATTTTGCAGGTTCCAAACGGACAGAGAGAGTTTATAAGCATTTACGGTGATGATTATGATACCAAGGACGGCACTTGTATAAGAGATTACATACATGTAACTGATTTGGCGCAAGCTCATATTTTAGCAGTGAATTATTTGCAAGAAGGTAATGAAAGCAATATTTTTAACCTTGGCAACAGCATAGGTTTCAGCGTAAAAGAAGTCATAGAAACGGCAAGAAAAGTTACATCTCATCCAATCCCCGCAAAAACGGAACCAAGAAGGGCAGGCGACCCGGCTAAACTTGTAGCTTCAAGTGAAAAAGCCAAATCAATTTTAGGCTGGCAGCCTCAATATACAAATATTGAAGAAATAATTTCAACAGCCTGGAATTGGCACAAAAACCATCCTAACGGCTTTTTCGGGGAATAAAGCTGCTTCTGAACATAAGACCTGTAAAAAGCATTGCCAAACCAAAAACAATAAAAGTATTGAGAATGCCTATTTTTTCAGCCATAGTTCCCGCCGCCAAATTGCTTAAGGGTAATGTACTTATAAAAGCTATAGTATAAAGTCCCATTATCCAGCCTCTTTTGCTATTATCAACCAAGTGCTGAAGCAAAGTATTGGATGTTATCATTATAACAACCATTCCATAGCCTACGAAAAACAGAAGAAATAAAGACAAATATAAATAATGGATAAAACCTAAACTTATCATACCGAACGATAATATAAGCGCACCTAAATATAACCATTTAGAAAGACCCTCAACCGATTCTTTTGCCGCCAGCTGTAAAGAGGCCGCCAAAGCCCCCACCCCTGCCGCGCTCATCAAATAACCAAGAGTTTGTGCATCACCATGCAGTATTTCTTTTGCAAAAATAGGCATTAACAACGGATAAGACATCCCTAAAAAACTTGCGATTGTGAGAAAAATCAATATATTTTTGATACTTTTATGTTCAGAAGCATATTTAATTCCTGACTTAAATGCCGTAAAAAAATCATCGGACAGATTAGAAAGGTGTGTTTCTGTTGTTATTTTCATTAAAAGCAAAGCGGCTATAACAGGAATATAACTCAATGAATTAAATAAAAAACAAATTCCCTCACCGAATAAAGCTATTAAAATACCTGCAATAGAAGGCCCGATAAGCCTGGCAAGATTAAAAGAAGAAGAATTCAAGGAGATAGCATTATTTAAATCTTTTTTATTATCAACAAGTTGTATAACAAATGCCTGCCTTAACGGCATATCAAATGCCATGGTAGTAGAAATCCCAAGCCCTAACAAAATTATATAATATATGTTAATATGCCCGCTTAGGGTCAACAAAGCAAAAATAAAATACTGCACTCCAAATAAGATTTGCAATAAAATCAAAGTTTTATACTGGTTTACTCTGTCAACTAATACACCGGCAAAAGGGGTAAAAATTATAGACGGCAATGAGTTTATAAACATCACAACACCCATTAAAAAAGCAGAGTTGGTAAGGCTATATATGAGCCACATAATAGCAACATTTTGAACCCATGTTCCTATCAAAGAAATAGACTGGCCTATAAAAAATAATCTGTAATTTCTTGAATACAAAGCTCTAAAAGTTGAAGAGAATATTTTATGCATTGTTTTTTTCATAAAAAAATTATATCATTTCAAATCATAGTTAATACTAAATCTTTATTAAGCCGCGAGGTTTGTGATAATAAAGAGATTCCGGCGTTTCTCAAAATCTGTGATTTTGTGAGATTGGACGAAGGTGCAGCTATATCGTCCTATTGGAAGTCGCAGTCAATATAAAATGCGTTATTATTTATCCTCTTTAGGTAAGATAATTTTAATGTTAAAATTAAAGTAATGGCAGTTTTCATAAGATAAAAGGAGAATTGAACATGATTTTAAGCTGGATATATTTATTAGCGGCCTCAATATTTGAAGTGGGGTGGCCGGTTGGGCTTAAAATGGCGGAAATAACCAACAACAAAGTTTTATGGATTATATTTGCAATAATAGCAATGACATTAAGCGGAGTGTTTTTATATTTTGCGCAAAAACATATTCCGATAGGAACAGCTTATGCGGTTTGGACGGGAATAGGCGCTGCCTGTACATTTATAATCGGGGTAATGTTCTTTCAAGATTCAATGAGTTTAATACGTTTACTGGGAATAGCGCTTATAATAAGCGGCGTTGTATGCTTGAAATTTGGGCATTAAAAAACTTTTAATCACTGTTATAGGTAAACTGCAAAAAGTTACCCATCAGGTTTTCGTTCCAAATTTGTACTGCATCGGGAGCATGCAAAACAGTCGGGGTAAAATTCCAAATATATTTTATGTCAGAAGAAACCAAAAAGTCGCAGGTTTCCTGTGCAAATTCTTTTGGCACGGTTAAAATAGCGATTTCAACATTTAATCTTTGTGCCAGATTAGGCAGCTTGGCAATGCCAAAGACTTCTCTATTATTTACCTTTAAACCTATCTTAAGCGGGTCATTATCAAATAAAGCCAGAGTGTTTAACCCGTAATTTGAAAAATTACTGTACTTGGCAAGCGCCATACCAAGATTACCCGCTCCCACTATAAAAGCATCTTTAGTCTTGGAAAACCCCAACGTTTTTTCTATGGCATTTTTTAATTCTGCTGTATCGTAACCGACCCTGCATTTACCTGTATTGTTCAAGAGTGCTATATCTTTGCGGACTTGTGAATCATCCATCTTTAAAAGCGATGCTATTTGCGGGCTGGAAACAAATTCAATATTTTTACCGACAAAATCATCCAATATACAATGGTATAGGGTTAAACGGTTTATAACCTTAGCGGACATGTTTTTCTTTTTCATGGTTATTTCCTTAAGATAATTAAAGCACAGCCGCAGAGCCGTAAAACGGCTCTGCAGGAAGTAAACGATTTACACGATTCCTTCAAAGGCTTTGATATAAATCTCTCTGATTTCGCTCATTAGCGGATAAGCAGGGTTAGCGCCCGTACATTGATCGTCAAATGCCAAATCAACAAGCTCATCCAATTTGTCGTGGAAGTCTTTTTCTGATACACCCGCATCCTTAATAGACAATGGAATGCTTACATCCTTTTTCAACCGGGTAATCATATCAAGCAATATTTCCACTTTATCATCTTCAGTTTTCTCTTTCATACAGCCACAATCAAGATTATCTACAATTTGACCGTATTTTTTCTTTGCATTAGGGTATTTATACTGAGCAAAAGCACATTGCTTAGCAGGGCAATCGTTAGCATTATATCTTATTATCTGATTAATAATCAGTGCATTTGCAATACCGTGAGGCAAATTAAATGCCGCGCCCAGTTTATGCGCCATAGAGTGGCATAACCCTAAGAATGAGTTAGCAAACGCCATACCGGCCAAAGTAGAAGCGTAGTGCATTTTTTCTCTTGCAACAGAATCTTCCGCACCGTTTTGATAAGAACGGGGTAAATATCTGAAGATTAATTTAATTGCCTCCAGTGCAGGAGAATTTGTGAAGTTTGTCGCAAGAGCTGATACATAAGCTTCAATAGCGTGGGTTAGCGCATCTATCCCGCTTGCCGCACAAAGTCCTTTTGGCATACTGTCAACAAAATTAGGGTCTATAATAGCCATATTAGGTGTCAACGCATAATCTGCAATCGGGTATTTGATATGGGTTTTATCATCCGTAATAACAGCAAACGGTGTAACTTCGCTGCCTGTACCTGATGTTGTAGGGATTGCAACAAGCTGAGCTTTTTTGCCAAGCTCGGGAATATCACAAATCCTCTTTCTGATATCCAAAAATCTCATTGCTATATCTTCAAATACAGTATCAGGCTGCTCATACATTAACCAAATAATTTTTGCAGCATCAATAGGAGAACCGCCGCCAAATGCTATAATTACATCAGGTTCATAAGTTTTCACCATTTGAAGGGCTTCATTAATTGTACTTAAAGTAGGGTCAGGTTTAACATCAAAGAAAATCTGAAAATCCATCCCTATATCTTCAAGCACATTAGTGATAGTATATACAGCTCCTGAATTAAACAAGAATCTGTCTGTTACTATAAATGCGCGCTTTTTACCTTTTAATTCTCTAAGAGCTAAATCGGTAGCTCCTCTTTTAAAGTAAACTTTTGGCGGAACTTTAAACCAAAGCATGTTTTCTCTCCTTTCTGCTATAGTCTTGTAATTCAATAAGTGCTTAATCCCGACGTTTTCACTGACTACATTGCCACCCCAGGAACCGCAGCCTAATGTTAAAGAAGGCTCCAGTCTAAAGTTATACAAATCACCTATAGCACCGTGTGAAGCAGGTTGGTTAATCAGTACCCTGCCTGTTCTGAGTTTTCTGCCGAATATTTTAACCCTGTCCTGTTTACGCTCATCAGTATAAAGAACAGAAGTATGTCCTTGCCCTCCAAGCTCAACAAGTTCATAAGCTTTTTGTGTCGCGTCTTCAAAATCTTCTGCCTTATACATAGCTAAAACAGGAGATAATTTTTCATGTGCAAACTCTTCTGCTAAACTTATGTCCTTTACTTCACCTATCAATATTTTGGTATGTTCGGGAACTTTTATTCCTGCCAATTCTGCAATTTTATATGCAGGCTGACCTACGATTTTGGCATTTAAAGCGCCGTCTATAATCATTATTTTGGCTATTTGTTGACGTTCTTTATTATTTAAAATATAAGCCCCTCTGTATACAAACTCTTCCTTTACCTGTTCATACACGTCTTTTACTGCAATTACAGACTGCTCGGACGCACAAATCATACCGTTATCAAAAGTTTTAGACAATAATATCGAACTTACCGCCATTTTTACATCAGCTGTTTCATCAATCACAGCAGGTGTATTGCCCGGTCCGACGCCTAATGCGGGCTTGCCTGAAGAGTAAGCTGCTTTAACCATACCGGGACCGCCTGTCGCTAAAATCATATCTATGGAGTGATGCTTCATAAGCTGATTAGAAAGCTCTACGCTTGGCTCATCTACCCAGCCGATAATATCCTCGGGGGCGCCGGCTTTTACGGCAGCTTCAAGTACAACCCTTGCCGCTTCTATTGTGGATTTTTTAGCACGGGGGTGCGGAGAAAACACAAGCGCGTTTCTTGTTTTCAAACAAATTAATGACTTAAAAATAGCTGTAGAAGTAGGATTGGTAGTAGGAATAACCCCTGCTATAACGCCGATAGGCTCAGCTACTTTTTTAATCCCGTTAACTTTATCTTCTTCAATAACACCGCAGGTTTTGCTGTCTTTGTATTTATTATAAATATACTCTGAAGCAAAGTGATTTTTTATAACTTTATCTTCGACTATCCCCATACCTGTTTCAGCCGCAGCCATTTTAGCAAGGGGGATTCTTGCCTTATTAGCCGCCAGGGAAGCTGCTCTGAATATCTTATCAACTTTTTCTTGTGAAAATGTTGCAAATTTTTCTTGTGCTTTTTTCACTCTGTCTAAAAGCCGTTCCAAATCTTCTGTTGTTGTAACAGATTTTTTAACTGCAACAACCGGCTTAGGTTCGTCTTTTACTACCGCTGTTTTTGTAGTTTTTTCTTTAGCCATTTTTGGTCTCCTTTTTTAATTGTGATTTAATTCACTATATTTAGTATAACCTATTTGAAAATTTTTGCAAGTGTATTTTTGACAATTGTTAAGAAAAATTAGCCAAATGACAGCAAGGAGCCTAATAAGCATATTTTTAGCCGGAGAGAAATTATTTTAAGGCAAAAATCAATTGTGAATAACATCACTATTACTTTTTGTTAATTTTTTGCCGATTTCCGTTAAAAATGATATTGTAATAACGGAGAGGGTCTTTTTTGGGGATTAAGATTTGTCTAAAAATTATACTACTGATGCAATTAATATCAATTCATATAATTTAAGTGAATCGGATAAAATAATTGTAATGTATTCTAAAGAACATGGTATTATTCGCGCAGTTGCCAAAGGGGTTAAAAAGCCCAAAAGCAAACTAAGCGGCAGAATGGATATGCTTATCGCCAATAATCTCGTTCTTGTAAAAGGCAGAAACCTTGATATTGTCTCTCAGGCAGAGGTTTTGCATAACTTTAAAAATTTAAGGATTGATATTAACAAACTGAGTTTCAGCATGTATTGTGCGGAATTGGTAAGCGTATTTGGTATCGAAAATGATTTTAACAGCGAAATTATTTATAACCTTCTTGTGGATACTTTAGAGAAAATAAATTCCACTGCCGGTAAAAGCAATATTTTAGCGCATGTATTGGATTTTCAAATGCAGCTTATGGATATTGTGGGGTATAAAATTGCCCTCAATAACTGCGCATGCTGCTTCAAACCTTATGATAAGAACTTTGGGTTTTCAATGCAAGGCGGCGGAGTGATTTGCCCAAGCTGCGGACAAAACCATGCTTTTTCTGCGGAAGTAATTGAGGTTTTTAAAAATCCATTTGACTGTCAGAATTTGGCTCTGCTTGAAAAAAGCTTCAATATTTTGAAAGACTTTATCTCCTTCCACTCACAGCGAAAGATTAAATCATTAAACTTTTTAGAGTGTATCTAAATCCGCAAGATAATAAAAAACTTTTTGATTTTGCAGCCAAAGATTTTCATCGGTTTCATTGTCGGGAAGCTCCAGTGTAATCACGGGAATATTTTTTTCTTTACCGCAAAAAGTCCCAAAACTCCCCGGTGTCGGGTATCCCAGGTCTTCTTGAACCGGATAGTTTGTAATTTTAGAAATTTCTTCCGCTATTTTTTTAGCAGGACCGTCAAAATTCACCACTCTAAACGGCGCATGAATGCTTAAAATAACATCAAAGTTATAATCCTCGATAATTTGAGTTAAAAAACAAGTTTCAGGCTCACTTTGCGGGCAGGTTCCCGATATAAGCCCGTCCTCAAATACTGTTTCAATCCAATTTTCGGTTCTAAAATTACGGTTTAAATCAACATCATTCGCATTCCCGCGCTTATTGACGGCTTTACCGTCAGGGTTTAAACAAGGGAGAAAATAAAGATGGTTTTTAAATGAAGGCTTATTACGGCGTATCTCTTCCAAAAATTCTGATATCAAAAATCCGCCTTGCGGCTCTTCGCCATGGGTAACACCCACAAATAAAATGTTTAAAGGGTTATTCTTCTCTGATTCATAAAGATATAAATCGATTGACTTTCCGTTAACTGATTTAGCCGTTTTAAGCTTAAATAAATCTTTCATCATCTTGCTTTAGAAGGGTAGCTTCTATTTCATCCAAAATTAAATTAACCGCTGAAATTCTGTCAGGCGCAGAAGTAATAGGCCGACCTATTATCATATAGTCAAAGCCTGCTTTAATGGCATCGGCAGGAGTTATAACTCTTACCTGGTCATTGACCACCGACCAGGTCGGACGCACTGCAGGACACATAACGATAAAGTCTTCGCCGCAAGTTTTCTTTATAGACGCAACATCAACCGAAGCCGACAAAACACCGTCTAAACCCGCATCCTTTGCCATTTTAGACAGCGCCAGAGCGTATTCATCTATATTAAGGCTGACTTTTATTTCCTCTGTCAAGGTTCTTTGTCCAAAACTTGTTAATATGCTCACGCCAAGGATTTTAGGCCGTTCAAAATGATATTTTTTAGCTGTTTCTTTAACCATTTTAACTGTTGTCGCAAGCATTTTAGAACCGCCTTTAATATGCACGGTCAAAGTGTTTACGCCTTTTTTTACAAGAGTAGAGCTGGCTTTTGCCACGGTATTGGGGATATCATGGAATTTACCGTCAAAAAATACTTTAGCCCCTTCATCCTGAATCATCTTGATAACGTCAGAACCTTCGGAAGTGTAGAGCTGAAGCCCTACTTTAAACATTCCTACATAATCTTTTAATTCTCTTACAAGCTCGGCGGCTTCTTCTATAGTATCAACATCCAATGCCAAAACCAAATAGTCTTTTGGTAACTTTTCTCTATCCATATTGCAAAACTCTATTCTAATAAAAACTCTTCTTGATAATGACAAAGTTTAACACGAACCAAAATCTTACACAAGAATGAAATTGTAACTCAAATATATGCTCCATCGGGTAATTTAAAAACCTGCAATAAAGGCTATATTAGGCATGATTTATATAGCGACAGATTGGGGTTATTATGAGATTTATTTCATGTGCTGTGCTTTTAGCTTTAATATTATTTTCCACAGGCGTCAATGCCGAAGTTATACCGCTCTCAAACTTTTCAAAAGTGGCATATAACACACAAAGCGACTACACTCCGCTTGATGATATGGAGCAAAGACTTTTCGCCAAAACCTTCGCTCAAGAAAATAATTACAAAAGGCTTAATCGGATAGAAAATAAAATTTTTAATAAAACTTTTTCAGAATTACCCGTAAATATAAGAATTCAAAATATACTGGAAGCTATCAATAACAATAAAACTAACGATATGGCAATACGGTATTTGGATTTTGCCGAAAGTCAGATTTTCAGCAGAACTTATCCGCAAAATGACCCTTCAGAAAGACTTGAAAGGTTAGAAATTCAGGTTTTTGGCGCTGTACAGCCGGGCAATATTTTAAGCCGTATAGAAAATATAAAACGTGCAACCACAAATGTAGCAAGCGGCGGCTACGGACTGCAATATGTAAAGCCTTATAATAATTATACAACAGCACCGATTGTGGATAATCAGCCAAAGAAAAAATCCTTATTTCAGTCTTTAGCTCCTGTAATTATACCGTTCTTGGGCAATTACACAAACACGGCTCCAAACTCCTACAGCTACGGCCCCTACGACCAAACATACTCTTCTTACAACAACTACAATCCTAACAATAATTACATGCAATTTGGCGGAATGGGCTCTAATAGCTACAATTCATCAAGAAACGGAGCCAGAAATGATTTCGGCAATAACTACGGTATCGGCGGAGGCGTAAGGATTTTAGAAGACTAGGCAAAAAACCTGAAATAAACAAAAGCCGCCAACCCCACGCTTAAGCAGTAATAAGCGAAAATATCGAGTGAAAACTTACTTAAAAATGCTATAAAATATTTAATACAAAAATACCCTGTTACAGCAGCCAATACAGTACCTGCTATAATCGGACCCCATGCAAAATTTGCTATTTCGTTAAGACCTGACATCTCCATGGAGTGAACGAACAAAGCAAGTAATATTATAGGTATACTAAGCAAAAACGAAAATTTGCCGGCGGTTTTTCTGTCCACACCAAGGGCAAGCGCCGCAGCTATTGTAGAGCCTGAACGAGATATCCCCGGAGTAGCTGCCAAACCTTGAGCCAAGCCTATTAACAATGCTTTTTTCAAACTGACCTCATCGGTTTTAACAGGGATTTTCTTTGATATAAATTCCGACAAGAGTAAAATGAACCCTGTACACATAATTAACAGCCCCACAATATCAGGCTTTTCGGTCAAAGCTTCCAACATATCCTTAACAGGATAAATCAAAGCTCCTGTTACAAAAGTACCCGCCAAAATATAAAACGGCAGCTGCGCAAGATAATTACCTTTAAAATCTCTTTTTTTAAGGCATACAAAAAACTGCTCAAAAATTTCTTTAATATCTTTTCTAAAGTAAATAACAACAGCCACTAAAGTTCCGACATGCAGCATAATATCAAAAAAGATTTCCTCCTGCCCTGTAGATGTAAACTCCTGACCCGTAAAAATCTTATAAATAGCAGAAGTTATAACAAGATGCCCCGAACTGCTCACAGGCAAAAACTCCGTCAAACCCTGCATAAACCCCATAATCAATGAATGAAAATAATCCATGTCTAATCCTCTTTTTCAATCTCAGCTAATAAAATACTATCTTGTTTAGAATGTTTTTGCATTAAAAATTTTGCGAATAAATCAGGTCTGTTTTTTCCGGTTTTGATAAACTGCTGTTTTCTCCGCCAAAGCTCGATTTCTTTATGATTGCCTGATATCAACACTTCCGGCACAGTCCAACCGTTGTAATCAAAAGGCTTGGTATACTGAGGATACTCCAAAAGCCCATCTGAAAAACTGTCATAATGGGCGGATTCTATTTTGCCCAAAGCGCCTTCCACCTGCCTCATCACGCTATCTATAATGCAAAGAGCAGGAAGCTCGCCGCCCGTAAGCACAAAATCGCCTATGGAAATCTCTTCGCACTCTATGTTCTCACGAATTCGCTCATCGTAACCTTCATAGTGACCGCAAAAAATAATTAGCTGGTCATATTGCGCAAGCTCCAGCGATTTTACATGGTTAAAAGGCTTTCCCTGCGGGGTTAAAAGAATTGTTTTAGAGTTAGGAACTTTTTCTATAGAATTATATGCCCCGAAAAACGGCTCACAAGCAAGCACCATGCCTGCCCCGCCTCCGTACGGCGTGTCATCGACTTTTTTGTGCTTGGATGTTGAAAAATCTCTGGGGTTAACGGTATTTATAGACAGAACATCATTGTCTTTTGCCCTTTTCATTATACTAAAATCAAAATAGCCTTCTATAAGTTGAGGAAAAAGTGTTATTACATCAAATCTCATGGCTAATCAATCAACCCTTCTATGGCGTTTATAAAAATTTTATTATTTTTTAAATCAAGCTCAGGCACTAAATCCTTAACAAAAGGTATCAGATATTCCTTGCCTTCAGGCGATTTCACTGTCAATAAATCACTTGAGGGCTGCTGATTTATGTATTTCACTACACCTATATATTTGCCATCAGTCGTATAAGCCTCGGTATTGAGCAGGTCATCCACCAAATACTCTTCTTCATTGAGATTTTTTCGAACATTTTCTATGGTGGTATAAAGGCTGCCGCCTTTGTATTCAAGGACTTCATCAATAGAGGAAATTTCTTTAAACTTTATTATTGCATTTCCCTTATGAAACCTGATATTTGAAACAGTTAAAGGGCTAAATCTGTCGTCCTTTTTAACATAAATAGTCTTGAGCGACTTTAATTGATTTTCTTTAGAATTTGTATATCCGACTTTGAACTCGCCGTTTATCCCATGAAAGTTCAAAACCTTCCCTATAGAAACAAAATCATTTGACATTCTTCACCTAAAATTGATTATTTGTTTATATGATATCACAAATTTCTTTTGCAATTGCCGAAAAATCAGATATATCGGCAGCGCCGTTAATAATAACATCAGCGTACTTTCTGCGTGGAATCAGGTGTTCTATTGCAGACTCATTTACAACTTTGTATTGCTCAAGCGCGTCCTTTTCCGTTTGATTTCTGTTATTTACCGCCCTTGATAAATAACGCTCCAATCTCGTTTTTTCGTTAACTTCCACGTAGAACTTAATGTGAAATACATCTCTTATCTCAGGGTACAAAACCGCTATACCTTCCGAAATTATTACGGGGGATGATTTGATAAAAATTGCATCAGGCATACTTACGCCGCTGCCGTTAACTTTGTACTCGGGAATCCAAACATCTTCATTATATTCCAGCCGCTCAAGATGTGATTTCATCAAACCAAGCTGAAAGCTTGACGGTGCATCGGGGTTGTAATTTTCGTTTGCCAAAAAACTGTCAAAAGAGCCATGTTCTTCTATCTTGTCTGAAATATCGTTAAAATAATTGTCTGCGCTGACAAAATTTAAAAGATTTCTGTTCTTTGCCTGTTCAACTTGTCTGATTTGCGCGGTTAAAGCCCTCACAAAAGTCGACTTTCCGCTGGCAGATTCGCCTGTAATTGCAATCATAATAGGGGTTTTTAAGCGATTACCCTGAAAATTATTCTTCAATTGATACAAAAAATCCTGCTTGATAAATTTTATCACAGGATTGGCGCGTTTTTTATCTCTTGCTGCTATATCAACAAGTTTTGATATTATATGAAACTGTGTATCTTCAGGTGCTAATATCATGCTTAACTTCCTATATCCAGTTTAAAACAAGAACAAACGTAAATTCAACACTATGTTAAGTAAATCTTAATACAAAACAAACCTCTCAAAAAATTCTTTGGTCAAAACATGCCCGCTTTTGTACTCAAAATCGACTTCGCCAACATCATTGGCATAATTTTTGAAATCTTTTACAGTTTGCACCGTTTCAAGAGGGGATTTTGATGCGATAAAAATCGCATTCACCAAATCCACCAATCTTTCTTTTTTTCCGTAAAACGTCTGATAAAAAATTTCGTCGCTATAGCTGCTTTTAATAAGTTTTACATCCTTAAACACAGACATATAGGTCTTCGCAAAACTTTTTAAAATAAGATTATATGGCGAAGCAAAATCTGCACTTGAAAATAAATTCTGCATCAAAATCCCTTTTTTGGTGAGAATATTTTTAAGACTTTTTAAAAAATCAATCTCGCAAAATTCAGACAAAAGCCCGTCATTTCCTGCCGTATCAACTATTATGATATCGTATTTAACGGGACTTGCTTTAACAAATTCAACCCCGTCTGATATTATCAAATTAATATTATCCTGCTTTTTAAACCCGAAATACTCCCGGGCAATTTCAAACATAAACGGGTCAACATCAACTATATCAATTCTTTTGCAGTTAGCGTATTTGTTAAAGTCAGCTGCAAGTTTTCCGCTTCCCATACCTATAAGCAGGATATTTTCAGGCTTAGGGCAAAAATTCAAACTCAACAAAAAATAATTTATATAAGGAATATTACCCTTATAAAACTGCGTGTCTATAAGCCCTGCCTGATAAGTTTCATCAAACATAATAAATCGTCCTATTTCGTTCTCAACGATTTTTATATTATGTTTATCGCTTGTAAAACTCTTCAAAACCGTGTCATCAAACGTCCTGCTCTCATATATCTCAAGCAGGTCATCTCTGTTATTTAAAGAAAAATATTCAGGCGGGATTATCATATTGTTATAATACCATTAATTTAGTATAGATAACGCGTTGTCATTTATAAAATAAATCAGTATAATAATAATTAAGGGTGTTTGATAAAAGTTGTATGAAAAAGAGTCTAGGTTTAGTTTTAATATTAGTTTGCACAAACTTGCTTACCGGTTCGGGCTATGTTGGTGAATTGCCCGAATTATTGCCCGTACCAAATAAAATGCAGCCTGATATGCCCGCTCAAGAGGCAGTGGACGCTTTTGAAATACTTCCGCTTGATAAACTGACTATTCCGCCCGAATTTAAACCGTCTTTGATAAAAGACAGCGAATATGAACAATATGAAAAAGACGTGGCTGAAATACGACGACTGCTTGAAAAAATAAAACAAATTACCGATGAAGACAAATCCGTAAAATATTTTGTAGCCTCTTCAAATACACTTAATTTAACGGTTTCAGACTTTAAAAGGAAATATAAACATAAAAAATATTTTAGAACATATAAGGTGATTTCCGATGTAAATGACGACTCGCAAACAATGCGTGATTATTGGTATGACATAAATAAAAATCAACAATTTGTATCTTACTACAAAACAAAAGGCTCTTACTCGGAAGCAGCATTAAATCAAAGCCTTGCAAAATTCTCTAAAATATTAGAATATGCGATAAGAGAATTAAAAAGAACAGAGTAAATTATTCTTTGAAGATTGTTGGAATTTATGTTAATCTAGGGTTATGATACACAGAAAATCAAGATATCAGCTACAATTAATGCAGCAGGCAGGAGCCATCGTAGCAGAGGCTCATGACGAAATTGCCGCTGGAATAAAACCGGGAGTTTCCACATGGGAGCTTGATGAAATTGCCTACAACGTGGTTACACGAAACAAAGCTTTCCCAACTTTTAAGGGCTATAACGGCTTTCCCGCTTCAATTTGTGCTTCTGTAAACGAACAGGTCGTTCACGGTATCCCGTCTAAGGATATTATTTTAAAAGACGGCGATATAATCAGCGTTGATATCGGTGCGACATTCAGAGGAATGGTTGGCGACAGCGCAAGAACCCATGCAGTAGGCAGCGTATCAGAGGAAATAAAAACACTATTAAAAGCGACCAATGAAGCGCTTTTTGCAGGTATTGAAAAAATGTCTGCAGGAAATTATCTTGAAGATGTTTCAGGAGCGATAGAAGATGTTGCTTTATCATATAAGCTTGGTATTGTAAGACAATACGGCGGACACGGCGTAGGCGCTAAAATGCATGAAGACCCGTTTTTATTCAACTATAGAACAGGAAACAAAGGACCGTTGCTCAAAACAGGGATGGTAATAGCTATAGAACCAATGCTTAATTTAGGCTGCGATGATGTTCACACATTGGCTGACGGCTGGACAGTCGTAACAAATGACAAAAAACCTTCCGCCCATTTTGAACACACTGTTGCTATTACAGATAACGGGCCATTAATTTTAACTAAACGAGATTAACTATGAAAAAAAATCTTCCGATTTATATTTGCTTATTATCATTTGTAATATTTTTATCAGGCTGCAATACTTCTTTTGATGTCGAAGTTCCTAGAAATAAATTTTTGTGTGAGCAAAAATCAGAACCTGCTTGTGCAAAATATCTGTTTTTAAAAAGCTGGGTTGAAATAAAGGAACAGTCTTACGGTACAAATATTGATAAACAGGACTGGAACTACTGGAGAACCCGCTATCTTGATAAAATCAACAATATACAAGATGCCTATGTTGCAATAGATACAATGGTAGAGAGCCTTGATGACCCTTATACAAGGTTTTTAACAAAAGAAGAATATGAAGACCAAAATGAAAACATAGATTCCAGTATTACCGGCGTAGGTGTCGTGATTTCATCAAAGGACGGCAAAATCAACGTTGTTGATGTAATAGAAAATTCCCCTGCGCTGCAGAATGACTTAAGGAAAAATGATGTAATTATAAAAGTCGATAGTACTTCTGTCAGCGGAATGGATGTAAGAAAAGTCGCAGAAAAAATAAGAGGAAAAGAAAATACAAAGGTTGAATTAACTCTTTTGCGCAAAGATGTATCGTTGGTAAAAAATATTACACGAAAAAAAATAGATATAAAAAGTGTCAGCCACAAAATGATAGGCAATGTTGCATATATAAAAGTTTCAACCTTTATGAGCCACAACGTTGCAGTTGAATTTGTTGACGCACTGAAAAACACGGCTAATGCAAAAACCGTCATCATAGACCTTAGGGGTAATCAGGGCGGCTTATTGCAAAACGCTTCTTTTATAGCAAGTGTTTTTCTACCGTCAGGTAAAATAGTTTCAATGAAACAAAAAAACGGAGCAACTGAAGATTTAAATGTCCAAAAAGTTTTCATTTCAGATGACAGACCGGTCATTGTACTTATAAATTCTTCAAGCGCAAGCGCCAGTGAGATTTTGGCGGCAACTCTCAAAGAACACCAAAGGGCGGTACTTATAGGCGAAAAGACCTACGGCAAAGGCTTAATCCAGAGAATAACGCCGCTGCCGTCTAACACAGGGATTAATATCACAATAGCCAAATATCTTACTCCGCAAGGTCATGATATAAACAAAAAGGGTATCGAACCCGATATAAAAATTGATTATACTATCAGTGATTTAAAAACAGGCAAAGACCCTCAGCTTGATGCGGCTGTGAAGTTGGCTAAAAAATATTGAAATTAAAAAACTTTTTCACTATTAAAACTATGGCATTAAGAAACGAAAAAATACTGAGTACTATAAAAAATTTACCGTATTTTTTGCTGAAAGTGTTGACATCTGAGGGTACATTCCCGATTTTTATTTTCCCCATTCCGATTAAGAATAAAAGCACCGCTACAAGTAAACTAATTAAAACATCAAATCCATTTCCTATAAGCACAGGGGGCATTAACAACCTCTTTCTTATCTTAGTAAGCGTATTTATTGTACAGTATTTGCAAATTAAATACAAATACCGGATTAAAACAAAAAAGGCAAGTGCTAAAAAGCACTTGCCTTTTCTAAGATTATTGAATTACTTATTTCATCAATTCGCCTACTGCTTTATAAACAGCCATTCTCTTAGCCGCATCCGCTTCTGCTTGCTGATAAAGCGCTTCTGCTGCTTCAGGATTGGTTTTCATAAGCTGTTTATAACGCCCTTCACTTCTGATAAAGTCCTGATAACTTTCTTTAGGCTCTTTAGCGTCCCAAGTGAAAGGATTTTCGCTTGCAGGGTTATATCTGTACAATGGGAAGTATCCTGCTTCCACTGCACGTTTTTGTTCTGTTTGGGTTTTGCTCATATCAATACCGTGAGCTATACAAGGCGCATAAGCAAATATGATTGATGGTCCGTCGTACGCTTCAGCTTCCTGGAAGGCTTTAAGCGTTTGACCTCTATCAGCGCCCAATGAAACTGATGCCACGTATACGTAGCCATAAGACATACTCATTAAGCCCATGTTTTTCTTATATGTAGGTTTGCCGCCGGTAGCAAACTTCGCAACAGCACCTGTAGGTGTTGATTTAGAAGCTTGACCGCCTGTATTTGAGTAAACCTCTGTATCAAGAACAAGGATATTAACGTTCTTACCTTGCGCCAATACGTGGTCAATACCGCCGTATCCGATATCGTTAGCCCAGCCGTCACCGCCTATAATCCAAACCGATTTATCCGTAAAGTAGTCTTGAAGTTCCATTACTTTGGCTAAATCAGGACAGTCAACATCAGCGTATTTAGCCAAAACTGCCTGTACTTTATCTTGAGCAGCAATTGCCTCATCGGTTTTAGAGTTATCCCATAGCGCCATAGAAGCTTCTATAGCTTCTTTAAGGTCAGCAGGAGTTTTTTCATTGGAAAGTACTTTATCTACATAAACTTTCAATGTTTCTCTGTTTTGCTCTACAGCTAATCTCATACCAAAACCAAACTCGGCGTTGTCTTCGAATAATGAGTTAGCCCAAGCAGGACCTCTGCCGTCTTTACCTTTTGTATAAGGAATAGTCGGGAATGTGCCTGAATAAATTGATGAACATCCTGTTGCATTTGCCACAATCATATTTTCGCCAAACAACTGGGATACCAATTTAACGTACGGTGTTTCTCCGCAGCCCGCGCAAGCGCCTGAAAACTCAAACAGAGGTTTTCTAAGCATTGCACCTTTAACGGTTTTGGTTGTATTTTTACCCATTACGTTATCAGGCAACTCGTCGAAGAATTTTGCATTAACTATTTCGCAGTTTGCTTCTTCTTCTTCAACTGTAGACCAAACTAACGCAGGTGTTTGAGGTTTCATTGAATTTATAGGACATTGGTCAACACAAACACCGCAGCCGGTACAATCTTCGCAGTAAACTTGTACTTTGAATTTTTCGCCGTCGCCGGGTTTTGCATCAATTGTATGGAAGGTTTCAGGCGCGTTAACCAAATCTTCGGGTTTAATCAATTTTGTTCTGATAACGGCGTGAGGACAAGCGTTAGCACAGATACCGCATTGAATACAGTTTTCCGCATTCCAGTGTGGAACTCTGGGGGCTATACGACGTTTTTCCAAACAAGATGTGCCTACAGGAATTACACCGTCATCCGACATAGCTGAAACAGGGATATCATCACCTTTTTGTCTCATTGAAGGCTCAATGATTTTCTTGGCAAAATCAGATGCATCATCAGAAAGTAATTTAACATCATCAATAGCACAGGTAACAACATCTAATGATTCGGGAACAGGTACTTCTTCACAAGCATCTACTGCCGCATCGATTAAAGCCAAATTCATATTCACGATATCATCACCTTTTTTCTTAAAGGTTTTGACTGTCATTTCTTTCATACCTTCATATGCCTGTTCAAAAGGAATAATGCCCGAAACCTTAAAGTAAGCAACCATCATTACCGTATTTGCACCTTTACCGCGCAAACCGGCCTGTTTTTTAATTAATTCTTCAACGTTAATGTTGTAGAATTTAATTTTCTTGTCAATGATAGTTTTCTGCATCTCTTTTGTCAGATGAGAG
>JAQVHS010000010.1:63508-80564 GCA_028696075.1 Candidatus Gastranaerophilales bacterium | reverse complement strand
GACAAAACGGACATCAATTACGTATTGGTTCGCACTAAGGGGGAAGTGCCTCAAACGCCCACACGTTTTAAACAAGAGGCTAATATCTTCAATTACCTAGTGGTCCATTCTGTCCTACAATCTATAATAACCTCTATCCTTGGTTTAGTTTGTTAATAAAACCGGCTTTCAATCCTCCTGGCTGGATTTTTTCTCCGGTGTGGACAGTGCTTTATATACTAATGGGAATATCTTTATTTTTGATATTAAAAGCTGATAGTTCTAAGACTAAAACTCGAGGGGTAGTGTTTTTTACAATCCAGCTATTTTTAAACGGGTTGTGGTCAATTGTATTTTTTGGCTTGCATCAAATCTTATTTGCTTTTGTGATTATTGTTGCATTGTTATTATTTATAATTTTATCAATGATTGAGTTTTATAAAATTTCGAAACCTTCGGCTTATATATTAGTGCCATATTTAATCTGGGTTAGCTTTGCATCAGTATTGAATTTATCTTTATATCTATTGAATAGATAAGTTTGTTAAATTCTTAGTTAGATATAAGTTCCTGAGTAGTTTATAGCTTTAACGGTTCATCAAGTTCAACCAAAATTTCCGAACCTGCTTTGATTTTAGTTTCTTGACCCATAACCCGCGGTCCGTCAGGCTGCAGCTGCATTATTCCTCTTGTGCCAAATGCTGCCACTCTGAACATAGTGGTCTTGTGTCCTATTCGGGGTGAAAGTGCGCCGCCTATCATTTTGCTTCCGCTTGTGACATAAAGGTGGGCTTTGATTTCAATAATATTTCCGTCAGGTAAAATTATTCGGTCAAAATCTACAAAAAAATAGCCGTCTCTGCCTTGTTCGGCTTTTTTTAGGTCCAAAATAGTACCGGCAAATACAGATTTTTGCGGGATTATTATGTTATCTAAAATTGAAAAATCAGACAGTACAATTGCTTTAACCTCATCGTTTGATTTGTTAAACTCGCTTGAAATAGTTTGCATTAAATTTACACGGAAAAAAGTGCCTTTTGGAATAGTAATACCTTTGGAAGGTTTGGTTTTTTGCGGCAGGACTTCCTGCAAATCACCGTAAGCATAAACATTAGAAGGTGAAAAGAAACTTAAGAACAAAACTGCTAAAAAAATAATACTTATCTTTTTACCTTGTATCACTTTTCCTCCGTGATTATTATCCTGTTAACGTAGCCAATAGTTATTCGGCTTCCAGCATTCTTATGACATAAGTAGCCGCAACGGCGCCGTCAGCGGCAGCTGTAATTACCTGCCTTAAAGGAGTGCTTCTGACATCACCTATGGCAAAAATTCCTCTTACATTGGTGTGCATAGTTTCATCTGTTTCTATAAACCCTGCGAGATCTGTTTTAATGATATTTTTAAATAATTCATTATTAGGGGTAAATCCAATAAAAGGGAACACTCCGCTAAGAGAAAGTTCTTTAGTTTTACCGGTTTTTACGTTTTTTACAAGGATAGATTCCACCTTATTTTCGCCTTTAATTTCAAGGGGGACAGTATCTAAAACAAATTCGATTTTAGGATTATTTTTAGCTCTTTCCTGAATTATTTTATCTGCACGTAATTCATCTCTGCGGTGAATAAGATAGACTTTGGATGCGAATTTTGTAAGATAAATGGCTTCTTCAATAGCGCTATTGCCGCCCCCTATTACGCAGATAACTTTATCTTTGAAGAAAGCTCCGTCGCACACTGCGCAATAACTTACTCCACGTCCTATAAACTTATCTTCACCCGGGATTTCAAGCTTTTTAGACTTAGCTCCCGTGGCAATAATAACGGCTTTTGAGTTAAAAATTTTGTCCTGTGTTTCAACGGTTTTTTCTTTTCCTATTAAATTAAGCGCAACTATTTCTTCCATGGGGAATTTTTCAATACCGAATTTGTCTGCGTGGGCTTCAAACTGTTCCATAAGTTCAAAACCGCCAATTAAAGGCATAGCAGGATAATTCTCAATCTCAAGATAATTGGTGGGTTGACCCCCAAGCATATTAATATCAAGAATAGCTGCTTTTAAATTTCCTCTCGCGATATAAATTCCTGCGCTTAATCCTGCAGGTCCTCCTCCAATGATTACGGCATCATACTCTAATACTTGCTTGTCCATAAACTATTTCCCCGTATCAATCAATCCTTTTTGTTGAGCAAAAAAATTCGTAAATTCTTTTTCTATATTTGCGAAAATTTCTTTAACGGGAAGAATTTCTTTAATATTACAAACATTTTTGCCTACAAAAACTAATCCGTTTGTAATATCTCCCGCTTCTGCCAAGTTTAATGCTCTTCTTATACAAAAGGCTCTGGAACAATGTTTCAAGCAGCTATTGCAAGTTTTTGGTCTTTCGGGATTTCCCGCGAGAATTCTTTTACAAAAATCATTCATAATAGCCCTTGCCTGCAAGCCTACCGGGCTAAGTATTTTTACAACTTCTGATTCTTTAATGTTTAGATAAAGTTGTTTAAAAGTTTCGGCAACTTCACATTCTTTGCTAAGTACAAATCGTGTACCCATTTGTACTCCTTCAGCGCCAAGACTGAAAAATTTAGCAACGTCAAAACCTGTAGTAGCTCCGCCTGCTGCAATTAAAGGCACATGTCCTATTCCTTCCAAATCCGGCGTATTATCAAGGGCTTCTCTAACCTCATGAATTAAACTTACGGTAGATTTATCAGTTCCAAGGTGTCCGCCTGCATCTCCGCTTTCTAAAATAATGCTGCTTGCGCCCAATTTTTTAGAAATCACGGCGAGTTTTGATGAACTTACTATGGGAAGGATAGGGGTGTTGCCTTCTTTCCCCATAATAAATATATCTCTTGAAAATCCCGCACCGAAAACTATAACGTCAATGCCATTTTCTATGGCGGTTTGTACCATTTCGTTAAAGTTGCTCGCTGCAAACATGACATTTATACCTATTAAGCCTTGTGTATTGGTTTGAGTTTCTCTCGCTTCCTGAATTTGGTCTTTTAGCTCTTCACTTGTCATTCCTGTTGCCGCAATAAGACCTAATCCGCCGCAGTTTGCGATTTCAGCCGCTAGTTTGGCAGTGCTGACTTTTATCGCCATACCGCCTTGAATGATAGGGGTAATAGGGTCAAACTTGTTAGCTATTTTGACTTTGGGCATTTTTTCAAAAAACTTTTCCATGGGCAATCTCCACTTTATATGTTAGAATTACAAAATAATCCGTTAAAAACATTTTACTACAAATAAATAAAAAATGGGATGGATTTAACAAATGAAAAAATATATTGCTAAAATTGCTCTGCTCTTCGTGTTTATTTCTATAAGCTTATTTCTTGTTTCAAATTATTCAAAAGCTTTCACCAACTATATTCAGATAATCTATCCCAAGAACAATCAGATTATATTTGCGTCGTCCACATTTATTGTCGGTAATACTTCCCCTGACTCATCTTTAGTTATTAATAACAAATCTGTCAAGGTTTTTCCCAGCGGAAGTTTTGTACATGTTGTTAATTTAATTCCGGGCAAAAATACGATAAGTATAAGGTCAAATAATTACAATCAGGAGCGAATCTCGATTTTAAGTCTTACGAGAAAAAATCCGCCGGATTCTTCTCAAAGGCAAATTGTAATTCAGCCTATACCGACAGTTCTAATTGAAACAAAAGGTTATACTGCCGTTAGAAAAAATCCGGGTAATCCTATCAGGTTATTCACCGTAAAAAAAGATAATAAATTTTATGCAGACGCTCTTGCGGGAGGGTTTTACAGGGTAAAACTCGGGAATACTTATGCTTATGTCGCAAAAAAAGATGTTGAAGCGGATGAAGATAATAGGGATTTTATTACACAAGTCATCCAAAATGTACAATTTGAAGAGGATGAAAGAAACACATATATTAAGATTGAAGCGGAAGAAGAATTTCCCGTCGAGTTAAAAGCTTCAGGCAATACTCTAACAGCTGTTCTTTATTATTCTAAAATAAACGTTACGGATGCTTTTATGCAGGAAAATAAAACTGATGGCATCAGCAAAATATATAAACTTACGGATAATACGCTGAGTATAAAACTTTCATCACCGCAGCTGAACGGTTATGATTATTTTTACGATGATGATTATCTTATTATTAAAATAGCTAAGCCTTTTAGCGCAGGTTTAAAAGGTAAAGTAGTAGCCGTTGACCCCGGACATGGCGGCAAAGACCAAGGGTCGGTAGGTCCTACCGCTATTGCCGAAAAAGATATTAATCTGGGGATAGCGTCTTATTTAAAAGATGAGCTTGAAAAGGCGGGTGCAACCGTTATAATGACAAGAAGCAATGATATTTATATGGGGTTATATGACAGGGTTGATAAAGCGTTTGAAGAAAATGCGGATATTCTTGTGAGTATACACAATAACGCCCATCCTGACGGTGTTGACCCTTACGAAATCCATGGTACAAGTACCTACTACTACAACGATAATGCCAAATTTTTGGCAGAAAATATTCAGGATAAACTTGTACGGGCAACGGGGTTTAAGAATTTGGGTATAAAAACGGCAAGTTTTGCTCTTACAAGACCTTCTTACCCTGTTAGCGTAATTGTTGAAGTTGGTTTTATGATTAATCCTTATGAATACGAAAAACTTATACAAAAAAGCTTTCAAAAACAAGCTGCAGAAGGAATTAAGACTGGCATAGAAGCTTATTTTAACAATATATCCGAGAAGTCTTTGTGAAATCCTTATAAAAATTTTATATGGTTATTGGAAAAACCTCTATTTTTGTGAGATTATTTTAGAAGTTGCGGAAAAGTTAAAATTTGACAAAATTTTGACTTTTTCAAAACCAACCTTAGGATTGTTAAAACATTGCCGGCGGCGGGATAATCAGTGGCAATGGTTGAAACCGGACAAGAATATAGTGATTTTTTACACAGAGGCATATTTAAGTGACTGAAACAGCTCAAAAAGAAAATTTAGTTTATTTTGTTAATTCAAAAATGTACATAAATGTAACTAATTTATGTACCTGTCGCTGTGTTTTTTGCATAAGGAACATATCTTCGGAAGTGGAAGGCGTGAACATGTGGATTGATAAACAGAGCGCTTCTGCACAGAAAATTATTGAGCAAATAAAACTTTTGGAAGACAAAATGGGCGATGAGATAGTCTTTTGCGGTTACGGCGAACCTTTGATAGAAATTGAAGCCGTAAAAGAAATTGCTAAATTCATAAAAGATAATTATCCCAACATAAAAATCAGAGTGAATACAAACGGGCATGCTAATCTAATACACAAAAGAAATGTTGTTGATGAATTAAAAGGGTTGGTTAACAGTATTTCTATAAGCCTTAATGCTCACAATGCCAAACTATATAATGAATTAACTCAAAATGCGTTTAAAGATGACAGCGCATATGAAGGAATGAAAGAATTTGCACGATTATGCTCTCAGGCGGGTATTGATACTTATATGTCCGTTGTTACAGGATACAAAAACTTCAGGATAGATGTCAATGCATGTGAAGAAATTGCCAAAAAATCAGGCGCAAAACTCAGAATAAGAGAATATTTGGAAGAAGGTTATAGTTAAAGTTCGTTGTGCAGGCGGACTTTAGTTTTTATAGATAGAAAAGAGGAAAAGAATGAAACAACTAGATGCTATTATGAGACCCACATCAATTGCAATTATCGGCGCTTCTACAAAAGAAAAAACAATCGGAAGTGAGCTTACTAAAAGGCTTATTGAATATAAATTCAAAGGTGATATTTATCCCGTAAACCCTAAAGCTGATACAATTGAAGGTTTGAAAGCATATCCATCGGTTGGTGAAATTCCCGGCAAAGTCGATTTTGCGGTTATTATTATTCCTGCAAAATTTGTTTTAGAAACAATTGACCAATGTTATGCAAAGGGTATTACAGGCGTTTGTATAATTTCGGCAGGGTTTAAAGAAACAGGGCGCGAAGGGGCTGAACTTGAAAAACAACTTTTGAAAAAATTAAGAGAATACGATATGCGTGCAGTAGGTCCAAACTGTTTAGGTGTTTTGAATACATCTGCGGATGTATCTATGGATGCTACATTTGCTGAATCACTACCCGTAAAAGGCGATATCGGTTTTGTTTCACAATCAGGTGCATTGGGCGGCGGAATTTTGAACATATTAAAAGACTTAAATATTGGTTTTGCTCAATTTGTTTCTATCGGAAATCAAGCTGATATTAATGCCGAAACAATGATTGAATACTGGGAAAATGACGATGATGTAAGACAGATTCTTTTATATATGGAATCAATCAATGATCCTAAAAACTTCAGAGAATTAGCTCAAAGAGTTACTAAAAAGAAACCTATTTTGGCGCTAAAAGCGGGTCGCAGCGCTGCAGGTGCAAGCGCCGCCTCTTCTCATACAGGTTCTTTGGCAGGGGCTGACAAAGCTGCAGATGCCCTTTTGAAACAATGCGGCGTAATAAGGGAAGATTCTTTGGCGGATTTATTTGCAATGTCAAAGGCTTTTTCTAACTGCCCTATTCCAAAAGGCAACAGAGTCGCCATTATTACAAATTCCGGCGGTCCCGGAATTATGGCAACTGACGCTATTTGCGGTTACGGCATGGAGATGGCTCAAATTTCGGACAAAACAAAAGAAGAGCTTCGTTCTTTCTTACCGGCTGCAGCAAGCGTTAAAAATCCTATCGACATGATAGCTTCAGCGCCGTTGGAACACTATAAGCAAACTATCGAAACAGTTTTAGCTGATGCGAATGTTGATATGATTATGGCTATTTACTTGCCGTTCTTAGGATTGAAAGATATCGATGTGGCGGAAGCTATGATGGAAATGAAAGCAAAACACCCCGAAAAACCTATTATCGGTGTGTTTATGACAACAAATGATTTCTTCGCAAAACTTTCCGATATGGAAGTTAATATGCCGTTTTATATGTATGCCGAACAAGCTGCAGATGCCATGTCCCGTTTGGACAGACAAAGAAAATGGCAAGAGCGTCCTTTAGGCACAATTCCTGCATATGCTGACGTTGACAAAGCAAGAGCTACAGCTATTATCAAAAAATCCATAGAAGAAGGCAGAGAACAGCTTACTACGCTTGAAAGTATTGATGTGCTTGATGCTTATAAAATCAGAGCTTGCAAATACGGGTTAGCTTCTGACCTTGAAGATGCCGTAAAGGTTGCCAACAATATCGGATATCCTATCGTAATGAAAATTACCTCTAAAACAATTTCTCACAAAACGGATGTTGGCGGTGTAATTGTAGGAATTCAGTCAGAAGAAGCACTTCGTTGTGAATATGAGGCGCTTATTGAAAGGCTGAGAGAAAGAAATATTCTTGAAGGGCTTGAAGGCGTACTTATTCAGGAAATGGTAAAAAGCTCGAGAGAAATGGTTTGCGGTATAGCAACAGACCCTCAGTACGGACCAATGATGATGTTTGGTTTAGGCGGTGTATTTATTGAGGTTATGAAAGACGTAACCTTTAGAATGGCACCTTTAAGCGATCAGGATGCAAAAGAAATGATTAAGGCAGTAAAAGCTTACAAACTTCTTCAAGGTGCGAGAGGAACAACCCCTGCTCAAATTGAACAAATAGAAGAAAGCTTGTTGAGATTATCACAGTTGGTAACAGACTTCCCGTTCATTGATGAATTGGATATTAACCCGTTGTTGATTTCTGAACAAACAGGCGAAGGCATTGCCGTAGACGGCAGAATTAAAATTCGTATGGCAGAAGCCAAAGAAGCTTTAGGAATGCAGGAAGCAGGCGCTGCTCTTTAATTATTTAATATTATAAAACTTAAAACCTCACAGGAGTTATGTTATCTGTGGGGTTTTAAGTTTTATAATGTTGGTTGTTTATATAGTTTGCTGATAAACCGAGATGGGGAATATTGTTTTTTACGTTATATGTTATCATTTTAAAACTGTTTTTCTGTTGTACTTATTGTCAAGGTTTAGTTATGAAAGAATTAAAAAAAATCTTATATGCCGAGGATGAAATTGATATTCAGGTAATCGTTGATGCAATTGTTAAAAGTATGAGCAGCTATGAGATAATGTTTTGTAATAACGGACAGGAAGTTCTTGATATTGTTGAAGAATATAATCCCGATTTGATTTTGCTTGATATTATGATGCCAGAGGTTGACGGTTTAACTGCGTTTCAGGAATTACAGAAAAGTGAGAAAACAAAAAATATTCCTGTAGTATTTATAACCGCTAAGGCACAGGTTCATGAAGTTCAATCATTTTTAAAAACAGGGGTTATAGGAATTATTACGAAACCTTTTGATCCTATGCAATTGTGTTCCAACATAAATGCAATATGGGAGAAACACGTTGATGGATAATAATTTAGAGGCAAAATTAAAAGAGTTTAAAAAAGCGTATTTGGCTAAACTGGATAATAGTGTCAGTTCTCTTATTGCCTTAATTAATCATCCGGGAAAAATTAATATTGAAACTTTATACGATGAAGTACATAAAATTTCGGGTACCAGCGGGGTTTACGGCTTTAGAGAATTAAGCGCTTTAGCTACCGACTTTGAATTTTATTTAAAAAAACTTAAGACAGTTAATTCTAATGCCGATGAAGCAGAGTTGAAGAATATGTTTATTCAATTTATTAAGAAAATACAACAAATAATCAAGGAAGGGGTATAAGATGCCTAGTGTTATAGTCGCAGATGATGAAGTGTTCGTTAGGGATTTTTTAAAAAATCTTTTGGCATCAATTCACTTTGATGTGATAGCGGAGGTTGAGAGAGGAGATGTATTACCTTTTATAATAGCGGAGAAAAAACCTGACATATTATTGTTGGACATAAATATGCCTAATTTAACAGGGATAGAATTTTTAAAGTTATATAGAAAGAATTTTCCCGATACTTGTATTATTATTCTGACTTCACCTGCGCTGCAATCTTTGGCGGATGAAGCGGTATTGGCAGGAGCAGATTGTTTTTTGAAAAAAGATACTCCGGTTGACAAAATTATAGCCACTATCAAGCAAACTTGGGAAAATTTTAAAAAATAAACAGCGTATCTTTGTTAGGATTGCAGCGGATGACAGATTATCAGCAAGAAAAAAATATTAAATTATCTGATGTTGTAAATGTAGAGCTTTTACAAAAATTTCAGGATGCCTTTGCTGATTATATGAACATTGCCATTGTGACTTTTGATAATGAAAAGCAAATTACAGCTCCGAGTAATTTTACCGACTTTTGTATCAAATGTTCAGCAGACAGAGCTTTATGCTATGAAAAATGTAATGAAAACTATATACAATTATCCCGATTGGCGGCTCAAAAAAGTAAACCCGTAATATACAGGTGTTCTTCCGGTTTGACTGATTTTGCTGTTCCTATTATGTTAAACGGAAAACATATAGGGTCAATTTTAGGCGGACAGATTTTAACCGATGAGCCTCAAAAAGACAACTGTATAGTAATGGCACAACAACTCGGAATTAATGAAAAAGACTACATAGAAGCGTTGAATGAGCTTCAAATAATACCTTCTAAACAGGTTGAAGCCATTGCACAATTGGTGTTTCTTTTTGCAAATTTAGTTTCTGAAATGGCAAATAAAAATTTGGAATTAATTAGAAACAGTAATAGGGAAAAATTGTTGAGAAAAATAATAGAAACGATGAGAACTACCCTTGATGTTGATAAAATATTGTATTTAATATGTAACGAACTGGCTCAGCTGTTCAATGTACAACGTTCAATAATAGTGGAGTTCTCTGATGAAAAAAACGACGGGTATATTAAACGGGGAGAATTTAGAGCCAAAGACAGCATAAAAAATTTTGCGGGTTCGGAAAATTATGAAAATGGGACTGATATAGTCAAAGTATTGGTTTCGCAAAAAAAGTGTGTCGTATTTGATAATATTTCAGAAGCCGATATACCTGATAAGTTAAAGAAATTTTATGAAAATACAGGATTAAAATCCATGATTTCTACAGTCGTTAAGAAAAATAAAAAGGTTTGGGGGGCAATAATCCTTTTTGATTATGAAAATTACAGACATTGGACTAATGATGAGATTAGTTTATTAAAGGCTGTTGCCAGTCAAATATATATATCTGTTTATCAGACAGAACTATATCATAAAACCATACAGCAGGCGGAAAGAGAAAAGGCAATTTTAAATAATCTTCCTTTTATAGCTTGGCTTAAAGATAAAGACGGACGATTTTTGGCGGTTAATGAGATTTTTGTAAATCAATTTGATTTAACAGTTGAGGATATTATCGGGAAAACGGATTTGGAGCTTTTTCCTGCCGATATTGCACAGGGGTATATGAATGATGACCTTAAAGTAATGCAAGCACGTCAAAAATTTAAGGTAGAAGAAGAAGTTGCACAAAAAGATGGTACCAGGTGGCATGAAACTTTTAAAACCCCGCTTTTTGACCAGGATGGACAGATTATAGGAACTACGGGCTTTGCAATAGATATAACCGAACGGAAAGAAATTGAATTAATTAAAAATGAATTTATATCTACCATAAGCCATGAATTAAGAACGCCCCTGACTTCTATTAGAGGTGCTTTGGGACTTGTTTTAAGTGAAGTATTAGGGACTTTGCCTAAAAAAGTGAAGGAATTGTTAAATATAGCAAGTAATAATTCGGTCCGTTTGGTTAATTTGATAAATGATATTTTGGATTTAGACAAAATAAAAGCAGGTAAGATGGATTTTGAATTTAAAGAGTATGAAGTGATGCCTTTGGTTGAAGAAACACTAAATCTCAATGAAACATATGCAAAACAATTTAACGTTCAATATAAAATTACTGACAGATTGGATAATGTTTATATCAATGTAGATAAAAACAGATTCATACAGGTTTTAACCAACTTGTTATCTAACGCGGCCAAATTTTCGTTTCCTAAAGAGGTTGTTAATATTTCTGTAAAAAAAGAAAAACATAATATTTTAGTTTCGGTTATTAATAAAGGGGCAGGTATTCCTAAAGAAGCATATTCTAAAATATTTGAATCTTTTTCTCAAGTGGATTCTTCAAATAAAAGAAGAAAAGGCGGCAGCGGATTGGGGCTTATTATAACTAAATCTATTGTGCAGCAAATGGGAGGCGAAATAGGCTTTAGCTCTAAATTGAATGATGAAACAAAATTTTATTTTGAATTCCCCGAGATTATCAGGGATGAAAAAGAAAAAAGAGTCTTGATTTTTAAAGACAACAATATAACGGCATTGAATATTCAGACGATGTTCAAAGAATTGGGCTATAACTCTGATATAGCACTATCGGTTAATGATGCCGAAAGATTATTGCAAAATGAAAATTATGATTTAGCGATTATTGAGTTTAATATTTCAGATAAAAACAGTTTATTGCTTTTGAATGAGTTGAAAAACCATAAAAATATAAGAGATTTGCCCGTGATTATTGTATCTTCTTCTAAGCCTGATGCTGAAATTATAAAAAAATATAATAATATTTTTGACTGGCTGGAAAAATCTTTTGACCTTGGGGATTTGAAGATGGTTGTTAATAATGTTATGAATGAAAAAAATAAGACAAAAGTTGAAGTATTACACGTTGAAAATGACGAGGATATTTTAAATATTATAAGCCTGATATTGAAGGATGTGGCAAACTTTACCAAGGTAACTGATTTGGAAACAGCAGCCGATGTAATAAAAACCGCTGTCTTTGATATCATAATTTTAGATTATGTTTTTCCGGGCAGTACATGCGAAAAATTAATTCCTATTATAAAGTCAGGTTCAAACAAAGATGCCAAGCTGATAGTGTTTTCCGCGTACGAAGAAAGTAAAAAATTAGCTCCGTATGTTGATGCTATTTTTCTTAAAACTCATGTTTCAACCGAACAGTTTAAAGGTTGTATAGAAAAATTAATTCAAAAGAAAGTGCAAGAGAGTATTGAGGATTAAAATATTTTCTGATATACCTGTGTTTGTGGTAATAAAATTGAAGAAATGTTAATTATGCAAGAGAAAAAACGTTGTGCCTGGGTGCCGCTTAAAAATCCGGAATATGTGAAATATCACGATGAGGAATGGGGTGTTCCTGTTTATAATGATAAAAAATTCTTCGAAATGCTTATTCTTGAAGGAGCGCAGGCAGGACTGAGCTGGGAAACTATTCTAAAAAAAAGAAAAGGTTATGCAAAAGCTTTTAAAGGGTTTGATGTTAATATTGTCGCTGCTATGTCAGATGATGAGCTTCAGTCATTAATGCAGAATCCTGAAATTATAAGAAACAGGCTTAAAATATTTTCTGCAAGAAAAAATGCTCTTGCTTTTATCAATATACAAAAAGAATTCGGCAGCTTTAGTAATTATATTTGGGCTTTTGTTGATAATAAACCTATTGTAGGTAACCGGCAATCCATATCACAAGTACCTGCGAAAACCGATATCAGCGAGAAAATTTCCAAAGATTTAAAAAAACGGGGAATGTCCTTTGTCGGCGCTACTATAATCTATTCCTACATGCAAGCTGTAGGGCTGGTTAACGACCATACAACAGACTGCTGGAAATTTTTTGCCGATTAAAACTATACGTGAAGATCACGTTTGCCTTTTGCGATTTCTTCAAGTTGACGTTTTGCAATTGCCTGCATTTTAGGATCTTCTATTTCGTTTAAGTGTTGTTTAATAGCTTTTTCGCCGATTTCTTTTATTTTTTCCGTTCCATAATCTTCTATATATTCTTTAAACGTAGAAATAGCGTTAGGCTGGCAGTATTTATGAATTAGACCGGGTTTTGCGTATTCCATAAATTCTTTGCCTGTTCTGCCTACTCTATAACAGCTGGTGCAGAAACTTGGCAGAAAACCATGTTCGCAAAGCTCAATTATCATTTCTTCCAAGCTTCTTGTATCTCCTGATGTGAACTGGCTTGTTGCTTCTTTATGTACAGCGTAACCTCCCGGGTTAGTGGCGGAAGCGGCACTAATTTGGGAAATGCCGAGTTCTATAATTTCTCTTCTCATTTGAGGTGTTTCTCTTGTGGATAAAACCAAACCTGTATAAGGAACAGCAAGTCTAATAATTGCTACGATTTTTTTGAATTCTTTGTCGCTCATTTGTGCCGGCGGATGTTCGGAAAATTCTACCCCCTCGGCAGGTTCTATTCTCGGTACTGATATCGTATGAGGACCTACTCCGCATACTTTGTCCATATGCTGGGCATGCATTAAGGTGGCAAGAGTTTCAAATTTGTAATCGGCAAGTCCGAATAACGGTCCTATGCCAAGGTCGTTTAAGCCTGCTTCTATTGCTCTGTCCATAGCATTTATACGCCATTCATAATTGGATTTTTTTCCTGCGGGATGAACTTCTTTGTACGTGGGCTGATGGTAAGTTTCCTGAAAAAGCTGATATGTGCCTATTCCAAACGTGTTTAGCCTTTTGAAATCTTCTGTACTTAACGGTGCGATATTTACATTTATTCTTCTGATTTCGCCGTTGAGTTCTTTGGTCTTGTAAATTCTTTCCATGATTTCCTGAAGGTAGTCAAGCCCCGTATCCTTATAATCTTCGCCTGTTAAAAGGATTATTCTTTTATGACCCATCCGCATAATGGCTTTAGCTTCTTCTACTACTTCCTGAGGGGTTAATACCCTTCTTTCTATATTTTTATTATCTCGCCTGAATGCGCAGTATAGACAATTGTTAGTGCAAACATTGGCTGCATATAACGGCGCAAATAAGACTATTCTTTTCCCATAGATTTTTTCTTTGATTGTTTTTGCTGCTTTAAATAATTTTTCCAGCGTTTCATCATTTTCCACATTAAGTAATGCGGCTGTTTCTTCAAGCGTTAAGCCTTGTGCCTTTAATGCTTTGTCTAAAATTTCGTTTATCTCGTTTTGTGTGCTTTTCTTGTTGATTAAATCATTTATTTTATCTTCATTGATAAAAGTAGTGTTTAAGCTTGCCATTTTTAATCTTGCCCCCGATAAACAGCTGTTAGTAATTTTAACAGTTATTTTATATTTTTTGTTCGTACAGCTTTATTATACTGCTGACAGAAATTTTTACAAATTTTAAAATTACCTAATCGATTATTTTCAAAAGCTGTTTTGTTTTTCTCAATAGAATAAAATGCCCAAAAATGGACTACAAAAAAGACACCTGTTGAAGGTGTCTGCTTTTAAAATTGGGCCCGGAGGGACTTCACGAAGCTTGCGTAGGGAATGCAGCTTGTCTGCATGCGGGGTTCGAATTCCTCTGTAGGAATGGGCTACAAAAAAGACACCTGTTGAAGGTGTCTGCTTTTAAAATTGGGCCCGGAGGGATTCGAACCCACGACCAAGGGATTATGAGTCCCCTGCGCTACCGCTGCGCCACAGGCCCGTGGCTAGGATATTTAGTTTTCAATTGCTTTGGGCTTGCGTTAGCTGCTTCGGATTATACAGGTTAGCATTGCCCTTCATTTTACTTCGCAAGAATTTTAAAAAATTCTGCTGCATTCCATCGGGCTATTTCTCTTACGGGGCTAGTCTTGCTTCGCAAGCCGTCGCCCTACTGTAAATCCGCTACCTACCTCTCAAAAAACGATACTTAATCGTTTTTTTCGGCAGAGTGCCAACAGGCCCGTGGCTAAGGTATTTAGTTTTCAATTGCGTTGGGCTTGCGTTAGCTGCTTCGGATTATACAGGTTAGCATTGCCCTTCATTTCACTTCGCAAGAATTTTAAAAAATTCTGCTGCATTCCATCGGGCTATTTCTCTTACGGGGCTAGTCTTGCTTCGCAAGCCGTTGCCCTACTGTAAATTCGCTACCTACCTCTCAAAAAACGATACTTAATCGTTTTTTTCGGCAGAGTGCCAACAGACCCGTGGCTTAGTTATTAAAATATCATCTACATATTTTAAGGTCAAGAGGTATTTCAAGAAGCTAGGCAGCTAAGAAGTTGAGAGATGGCAAGATGGAGGATTTAATTTGGATTGCTTCACTTTGTTCATAACGACTTGATATTTATAATGTATATTTTAACAGGTTATTTTATTGTTGTTTTTTTAGTGCTAAAATTTTAGGGAATAGTTAGAAATAGAAGGTTTGATTTATGAAAGAAATTTCTTCACTACAAAAAGCAAGAAAAGAATATTCCCCTAAATTACCTAACTCATTGGCGCGAGGGATTAGAACTCTTGCTCTGAAAGAAGGCGGTAACACATGCTGCGTCAGGGATGAAGCTGAAATTGCCAAAATTTTTAAAAATTGCTACGGTGTACCTGTTGTTACTTTTGAAACAGGAGAATCTAAAGAATGCGCTCAAAAAAATGTGGGTGTTATTTTATCCGGCGGTCAGGCGCCGGGTGGGCATAATGTTATTGCAGGGCTTTTTGACGGTTTAAAACAAGCTAACCCAAATAATAAATTATACGGATTTTTAGGCGGTCCTTCAGGTATTATTGAAGGCAAATATATTGAATTTAACGATGAAATAATTGATGATTACAGGAACACAGGCGGGTTTGATATTATCGGTTCGGGAAGGACCAAACTTGAAACGCAAGAGCAGTTTGAAAAAACTTTGGCGGTTTGCACGTCTTTAAATATTAACGCAATTGTTATTATAGGCGGCGATGATTCCAATACAAACGCTGCTTTGCTTGCTGAGTGGCTGAAAGAAAAAAACACAGGTATTCAGGTTATAGGCTGCCCTAAAACTATCGACGGTGACCTTAAAAATGAACAAATTGAGATTTCCTTCGGGTTTGACACTGCCACAAAAACTTACAGCGAATTAGTCGGAAATATTCAAAGAGATGCTAACTCTGCTAAAAAATATTGGCATTTTGTTAAATTAATGGGCAGAAGCGCTACTCACGTCGCTTTGGAATGCGCGCTTCAAACTCAGCCTAACATTACTTTGATATCGGAAGAAGTTGAGGAGAAAGCTTATTCTCTTGATTATATTATTGATTATATGGTTGATATTATTGTAAAAAGAGCCGAGCAAGGCAAAAATTTTGGTGTTGCCCTTATTCCTGAAGGTTTAATCGAATTTATTCCTGAAATGAAGGCAATGATTGCCGATTTGAACGATGCTTTGGCTCACGTTAAAGATTTTGAGTCTTTTGATATTGAAGAAAAATTTATGTATATCAATGAAAAACTCCAACCCGCTAATTCAAAATGTTTTAATGAGCTTCCTCTAACTATTAAAAATCAGTTATTAATGGACAGAGATCCTCACGGTAATGTGCAGGTTTCCCGTATTGAAACTGAAAAACTTTTAATAGAAATGGTTGAATTGCGTTTGAAAAGCTTAAAAATGGAAGGTAAATATAACGGCAAATTCTGTCCGTTAGGTCATTTCTTCGGCTATGAAGGACGCTGCGCAGCTCCGTCAAACTTCGATGCTGATTATTGCTATAGTTTAGGCTTTAACGCTGTTGCTTTAATAGAATTTGGTCTGACCTGCTATCTTTCTTCTGTCAGAAATCTTACTAAATCTGCCGGCGAATGGATTGCAGGCGGTGTGCCTTTGACTATGATGATGAATATGGAAAGACGTCATGGGGAAATGAAGCCCGTTATTCAAAAAGCATTAGTTGACCTTCAAGGTCCTGTGTTCAAAAAACTTGAAAATAACAGGGAAAGATGGGCGCTTGAAGATTGCTACCTCTATCCGGGTGCAATTCAATACTTTGGTCCGTCTGAAGTTTGTGATATTACAACTCAAACGTTGTTTCTTGAAAGAATATTAGCAGCTGTTTAATAATTTTAAACTTATAATCTTAATCCCTGCTTTTTGGGCGGGGATTTTTGTAATGATTAACAGATATTTCGCGGAGTTCGAGCCTCGCCAATAAAAAAAGACACTCTAAGGTGTCTTTTCAGAAATGGAGCGGACCAAACGGAGGCTTTGCCGACGTTTGCCGTTTAGGCATTTGGAGTCGTCAGTTCGAGCCTCGCCAATAAAAAAAGACACTCTAAGGTGTCTTTTCAGAAATGGAGCGGACCAAACGGAGGCTTTGCCGACGTTTGCCGTTTAGGCATTTGGAGTCGTCAGTTCGAGCCTCGCCAAT
>JAQVHS010000010.1:50377-63408 GCA_028696075.1 Candidatus Gastranaerophilales bacterium | reverse complement strand
AAAAAAAGACACTCTAAGGTGTCTTTTCAGAAATGGAGCGGACGACGAGGCTCGAACTCGCAACAGCCTGCTTGGAAGGCAGGTACTCTACCAATTGAGTTACATCCGCATTTGTACACTTATTTTTAGCTGCTTTTGGCAAAGTGCTAGTATGTCAGTGATTAGTATTCATTTTTCAAAATTGTAACTCAATTGGCAGTCTGTGGACAAGCCACGTTGTTTCCTTCGTCACCAAGGAGTTACATCCGCATGTTATTTTTTCAATCACTTAAGGTTTAGCACTTATTTTTACTATATTAGATGCTGAAACAAGTTCAGCATGACAGATTTTTAAGTATGTAGCTGCTTTTGGCAAAGTGCTGGCATATCAGTGACTAATATTCATTTTTCAAAATTGTAACTCAATTGGTAGTATGTGGACAAGCCACGTTGTTTCCTTCGTCACCAAGGAGTTACATCCGCATTTGTACACTTATCTTATTATAACCCGTATTTTTTTTCAAGCGATTGTTATTTCCATATTTTATTTAGCTTTCATTATAGTTTATATATGTCTATTTATGTACTTTATACATAGTTTTTTAAACTGCAGAAGAGAGCTGCAGAAAACACGGCATAGGTTTTAAAATTATGCCGAAAAATTTTTACATTACTAAAACACAGGAGGAAAACATGGGAAATTACTATATGAATAAATTGAAGCGATTATCCCAAAGGAGCTATGAAAAAGGCTCAAACACACAAAATTTTGCGTCACAGAGTGCATCAGGACGACTTTATACAAAAGAGGATATAGATTTAATGCCGGTAGAGGAGTTATAAAAGCAAACTGGAATAATATTAATGAGCAAAATAAGGTTTATGGAATCCCATCGGTAAATCAGGCAAAAAATTATACCCAAAGCGGAGAAGTTGTATTTATAAACGATGCAACTCCACGATATGAAATAAATATTGATAACTCTACAAATCAACCTAAATTACAACAAGGAGCATTTAAGAACGGAAATTTCAATAATTTTCAGGCAGAACCTTCTGCAAATAATATTGCAGTGCCTATGAATACTCCTCAAGTACAAGGTATTATGCCTTATGAAGAGGAAGACCCTACCCCTTACCATGATTGGGGTTCTGAAGCGGGTAAGAATTTTCCTTCGCCATTTGGTATTTTGTTTAAGCCAAGGACAACCCAAAATGCCTATGCCGATGAATCTGAAACAATACCCGAAGAACCCTCGCCTTCAGAGAATGGTAAAGATGATATACTGAAAGGAAGAGTTGAGTATGAGGAGAGAAGAGTTCCGCCCCCTGACTATCGCGACTATCCTGATGAAGAGGAGGATGAGGAAGATAAAAAGAAGAAGCCTAAACAGCTTAATCTCTTAGAACTTTTGGCAACCGACGGAATATCATTAGCCAAAGCAATACACACAGGAAGCGGAATAAATCAAGTGGAACTGTTTAACGATATAAAAAATAATATAGGTTCATCTTTGAAAGATTATCCTGAAGCTCAACCTCTATATACTGATGTTAGCGATATGAGGCAGGCAGCGTATCGCCAACACGTATTTGAAGTAAATAATATGCAGGAAGAGGCTGCAATAGAAAAACAAAAGCTTGATGAAATGGCAGCAAAGTTTTATGAAAATTACGGAAATGCTGAAATACCAATGTCGATGGAACCAATGTCAACTCCGGATTATTACAGAACGCCGCCTGCTCCTATAAAAAATAATGAGGCAGAGGAGTTTTATCAAGCGAGAAAAGAAGCGCCAGAGCCTGATTATAACTACAATTATAATCCTTATACGCGATATGTTTACGGATATGATGATTCTTTGCGTCAGAATTACAATAAAGCGTTCGAATCGCAAAGACCGCAAAATAGCGGATATCGTCCGCCTGCGGAGCCTGTATTTTACCCGCAAACGCCGTATGACCCTTCACAAGAGCCGGGGTTTGACTTTGAGAATTATGCCAAACAGCAACAGGTGGATGAGATTAATGCGTATCATGAAGCTTTGAGGCAGCAGTATGAGCAAGAGTTGCAGAGGGAGCTGGCAAAGATATGGGCAGGCGGTGCGCTTGAAATAGCAAGTGCAGGTGTACCTGTAGGCGGAGCTATGAAAATAGGATCAAAAGTATTAGCGCCAGCATTAACCCCGGCACTGGGAAGATTTCTTGCAAACCGAATAGCAGAAGGAACTGCCGCAGGAACTGTGGGAGGTGCAGTGGAAGATGCGGGAAGGTCTATCCGTGGTGGTGAGAATGTACCCGATATTGCTAAGAACATTGCGTTGGGCGCCTTAGGAGGAGCTGCAATAGGCGGCGCTACAGGTGGATTATTTGGTGCTGGCAAAAGAGCCTGGGATGGTAATGAGCTGAAAAATTACGCTGATGTGAAAAAACTGAGTACTCCAGAACGCAAGGAACTTAGAAAATTCGGCAAGAAGTATTATCAAAATTATGTTCAGCAAACCAGCGTTAATAGAAAAGATCTTGGCGAAGTAAAATTTTATGGTGATGGACTAAGAGAAACTATAAATCAACAACCAAATAATGTTAAAAACTTTTCCGATTTAAGAGAAAATATAAAAAAGGCTAAATATGTTGGAGAAGAAGTTTTGAATCATCCTAGAAGAGATGGGATAATCAAATTCCATAGATTACGGTATAAAGGCGAAGATTATTTGGTAGGAGAAACTCAAAGCGGAGATAAAATTTACCATATTTCTAAGAAAAGCCCAAATGATTAATAATTAGAAACTAGGGTAAGCTAACGTTGATTAGACGAGGCCTACCCTAGCTTAATTATTATAACATATTTTTTACAAAATGTTAGGGTTCAATACATATTAGATTAAGCAAAATTATCTTTAATGATACACGTACCGATCTTAGTAACAAGGAATTATTGAAAAAAGTGTATGAAGATATTCAAGAAAATCCTGATGTACCGCTAGGTTATCATGATGATATTTATTGGCAGAATATATTTAATTCTACTGATTATGTGAGTCCTGTTTTAAAGCCTATTTCTGATAAATTAAACTTTTAGAGTTAAAAAGGCAGGGTTTTTATAAAACCTGCCTTTTATAAAGAATATTTGTAATATTAGTCATTTCCAAAAATTTGTGACATAAAATATAAAATACTGATAAAAAAGACTACAAAAGTTAAACAAATCGTAGAAATAATGCTAAAGAACATATAAAAATTCTCCCAATTAGTTTTATTTTTTTCTTTTATTTGTAGAAACGTAAAATATGCAAGAGGTATAATTAAAATTTCAATAATAAAAATTATTATAAAAATATCATATTTGTGTGTATTTAAAAGAAACTTAGTTAAATACTTTAATATAATTGGAAATAATAGAATATAAGAAATGAAATATATTGAAAATTTATATGAATTAGACATGGAAAATTCCTAAAAATTTAATAAATAATAGAAGTAATATGATGCCTATTATAGTTAAACCAATCATACATATAGCTAAGCCTATTATTATAGATAGGGTGATTATTGAAATTTGAACTAATTTTTTTATTTTGTCCATCACCTGATTATAACATTGGAATTTATACATGTCTATTGATGACAGATAGTGCTATCCCTGATCAAAGAATAGAGTTTTATCAGACAGGCGATTTGTATATCATATACAAATTGTCCGTTTCTCTGTATAATGCAGATTATGAATAAGGTTTTAAAAGTTGTAGAATATGTATCGTTTGCTTTGCTTAATTTATTGTTAGCAACAAATATATTGCCAATTATGATTTGGCTTTTGTTATTTGGATGGATAATTTTTGATGATAAGACCGATATATTTGTTGTTTTTATCGGTATAATAATTATGATTTTTCTATCCATTTACGTGAAAAATAGAATTTTCCCGATAATTTATATGCTAAAAAATAAGTATTCAAAAGATAATGTCTTTTTTGAAAGATTTAAGTCAGATAAATTATTTAGAAAAAGGGTCATTTTAACTGCCTTGATAACAGATTTGTTATGTATTTTAAGTATTTATTTGGTTATAAAGAGTCCTGGTATTCTTTTTTATCTCTTGTTTGGCGGAGGAGTATTAATAAGTTATTTATCGTTGCAGTCTTGGTTCAAAAAGAGAAATATGCTGTCTTAATTTAGTTATATAAAGATATTCAAGAAAATCCTGATGTACCAAAAGAATATAAAGATACGCTCTTTTGGGAAATTCTTTGGAATAGCTTGGGTTTTTACAATGATATCAGACGTAAAAAGTAATTTTCTTATAAGTTGAGTGATTTTACCAATCGAGTTGATCTATGAGATAGATGAAACGAGATATAAAAATTATTATAAATGGAAAGCAGCTTGTTGTTATAATGCTAAAAATCATATATGCGGTTTTCCATTTATTTTTATTTTGTTCTTTAATTTGTAAGGAAGTGAAATAAATCACTGGTAAGTATAGCAAAGTTGAAAATGTTATAAGTGTAGCAAGGAAATTCCATATACTGCTTATTATATATGCCTTTCGCATAGTTTTTTAAACTGCAGAAGAGAGCTGCAGAAAACACGGCATAGGTTTTAAAATTATGCCAAAAAAATTTTACATTATTAACACAGGAGGAAAAAATGGGTGGAAATTCTACACCGGACGTTCCTGAGTATAAGTTTGTACCGACTTATATTCAGCAGGACGGCCAAACGCTTGCATCAAATTATTATGACCCTGTATTGCAAGCTTATGTTACAAATGTAGCTACATCAGCAGAAGACCAGGCAAGGAAAAGTTATTTGAAAAATCAATTATCTGAATACGAGAAAGGAATTAATACTTTTTCACCTGAACTTGTAAACCAGTGGGAAAATATTGCTAATGCTCAAAAACAGTCGGCTGTGGGTTATTTTGATTCTATGTATGAGCCCGCTGCACGTTCGGCAAGAGAGGACTATTTTGCAAGATTAGGAACGCTTGACAGTACTGCTTATTTAGACAGGCAAAATGATATTGAGAAAACAAGACAGCAGGCTTATGCAGATATTGCAAACAATTATGTGGCAAATATGGATACACTGAAACAAAATGAACTGAGTAACCGTTATAACTATTTGAATTATTTGCAAAACGGGATCAATGGAGCGGGCAATACCCAAAATAATTATTTGTCTGCTATTTCAGCTTTGGGCTCGAGTTATAACAACAGCTACAATGATTATTTGTGGTCAAAATATAAAGCAGAATTAGCCGGCAGTTCTGCAACAAGCCCTAATATTGCTTCACTGGTTAGTTCTGCCGGCGGAGCTGTATTAGGTACGGCTACTGCTAATCCTTTGTTAGCCGGATCATCTATGGCTGGTTTATTAGCATCATTTTAATAGGGAGAATTTAATGGACAATTTAGAAAAATTAAATTTAGAGCAAACCGTTTCAGAAAAGGCTAACAACCCTTTAGAGGAATATGCCGCACAGTTGGAACGTGAAAATGCGCTAAAAAACGGTAAAAAATCTAATCAGGCTGAAGTGCCTAAAACTCAAGAAGCTATGATAGATTATCTTTTACCGCAATTTAAGAGTGTTGAAGATCAGGCTAAGTCTTACAAAGAACTTCAATCTCTTTATACCAGGCAAGCGCAAGAGCTTGCTAAATTAAAGAAAGGGGAAGAATTTGCTTTGCAAAAATCCCCGATAAATGTACCTGAGCAGCCGAAGGTTGACTTTTATGCTCAGGAGCAAAAACTTAAAGCCGCTTATTTGCAAGAATTAGAAGCTTTGGAATATGCAAGGCGTTCAGGCAAAATCGGGCAGTCCGAAAAATTGAAAATGGAGCATGATTTGCAGAACTTTTTTAACAAAGAGTTTGCTCTAATGAACTTGCAAATGCAGCAGCAAAAACAAAGTAAACCGCTTGATTTGGTTGCACCTTCAGAGTTTTTTTCTGAGGAGTTAAAAACGAAAAAATATCTTGAACCTGTGAGTGCGTTTTTAGATAAGAATTATTCAAAACTTTCTAAAAATGAGCTGGAAGGTATCAGGGATATGGTTAATTCTTTAGAAGTTTCTTTGAGGGAGGAAATTCAAAACGAACTCAGTTTGAAAAACGAAAACGAGTCTTATCGTCAAAAACTTACTTCTGCAACGAGTTTAAACCATCCTTCAATGGCTGAGAAAATCTACTCGATTGAGGAAATTAAGAATATGAATCCTGAGGAGTTTAGAAAAAATCGGGCAGCTATTTTAGAGCAGTTTACAAGTAGAAAAATTAGATAGGAGAATTTTTAAATGGTAAATTACAGTGAATTTGTACCCGAAATGTGGTCAAAAATCTTAAATACAAGTTTTGACAATACAGGGGTTATGGATACTTGTGTTAACAAAAAATACGAAGGTGAAATCAAAAATGCCGGCGATACTGTTCATATCCCTACTATAGGTAATGTTACAGTTCGTGATTACGGCTCTGATGATATTACTTATGAAATTCCTGAAGGCTCAAGTTCGACTTTGGTCTTGGATCAGAAAAAATATTTTGCTATTAATGTGCCTGATATTGAAAAAGTTCAATCTGATGTGGACTTAATAGACGGTTACACTAACAAGGCGAAAACTGCAATCGCTCTAGCTAAAGATACTTTTCTTCTTGGAAAACATGCAGATGTTCCTTCAGGAAATATAGTATCAGCCGACGGTTATACTCTTGATAAATCAACAGTTTATCAAAAGTTTGTTGAACTTGCTAAAGTTTTAAAAGTCAACAATGCGGTTGATTCTACAGGCAAAAATCCCTGGTGTGTTATTAACCCTGAAATAGAAGCTGCACTTATTCAAGCACCTGAGTTTACTCACGCTTCCGAAAAAGGTGATGCTACTATTCGTGACGGTGCTATTGCTAAAATTGCCGGTATGGATATTTTGGTTTGTACAAACCTTGCTCCCGTTGCCGGTAAAACTTACGTTATGGCAGGTATTTCCGATTCTATAAGCTTTGCAGGTCAAATTGCCAAGCTTGAAGATATCAGATTTGAAGCCAGATTCGGAACAGGCGTAAGAGGATTGTATGTTTACGGTGCTCTTACCGTTAACTCCAACCAATTAGCTAAATTAGTAGTGAATGCTGCTTAGCTTATTTGAGTTGGGATTTTTTGAGGGGGGCTTTGCCCTCCTCTTTTTCTAAGGAGGTCTGAATTTGGAAAATATTTTAGTTTCTCTTTTAAGTAATCCTATTCTTGCGGGATATATGGACTTGGTTTTCGTTACGGTTTTGGTTTATCTGACCGTCAAAATTAAAAATATCGAAGACCAATTGTGCAGGCATGAGTGTGATGAAAAGGATGATTTAAAAGATATTAAAGATAAAATTTCTAAAATTGAAAATAACATCAACACAATTAACCAAAATATTATTGAACTTGCTAAGAGGTAGTGTATGAAAAGAATTATTTACCATTGGAGTGCGGGGACTTATCACCCGTCTGTCTGTGATAAACAGCATTACCACTATATTATTGATGACAAAGGAGTAATACATAATGGATTTTTTAAACCTGAAAATAATAAAAATTGCATCCAAAATCAATACGCAGCGCACACGGGCGGCGGCAATACTGGCTCTGTTGGGATTGCTTTTGCCGGTATGCTTGGCTTCGTGGATAGATACAACAAGGGGAATTATCCTTTAACTCAAAAACAATGCGAGGCGGGATTTGAACTCGGAGCTTATTTGGCGGACAAATACAGCTTGAATTTGGATACCTGGCAAACTATTCAAACACATTACGGGTTTGGGAAACGTAACCCAAAAACCTCAAGTACAGGCAAAATAGATATTGTCTATCTGCCGCCCTATCCTGAGGTGCAGTCCGATGATGTAGAGAATTTTATCCGTAAAAAAGTTAAGTGGTATTTTGAAAAAATAAAAGGCCGTGGATAAACACGGCTTTTTTTAACATTACTAAAATATAGGAGGAAAACATGGGAAATTACTATATGGATAAATTGAAGCGATTATCCCAAAGGAGCTATGAAAAAGGCTCAAACACACAAAATTTTGCGTCACAGAGCGCATCAGGACGACTTTATACAAAAGAGGATATAGATTTAATGCCGGTAGAGGAGTTAAAAGCAAACTGGAATAATATTAATGAGCAAAATAAGGTTTATGGAATCCCATCGGTAAATCAGGCAAAAAATTATACCCAAAGCGGAGAAGTTGTATTTATAAACGATGCAACTCCACGATATGAAATAAATATTGATAACTCTACAAATCAACCTAAATTACAACAAGGAGCATTTAAGAACGGAAATTTCAATAATTTTCAGGCAGAACCTTCTGCAAATAATATTGCAGTGCCTATGAATACTCCTCAAGTACAAGGTATTATGCCTTATGAAGAGGAAGACCCTACCCCTTACCATGATTGGGGTTCTGAAGCGGGTAAGAATTTTCCTTCGCCATTTGGTATTTTGTTTAAGCCAAGGACAACCCAAAATGCCTATGCCGATGAATCTGAAACAATACCCGAAGAACCCTCGCCTTCAGAGAATGGTAAAGATGATATACTGAAAGGAAGAGTTGAGTATGAGGAGAGAAGAGTTCCGCCCCCTGACTATCGCGACTATCCTGATGAAGAGGAGGATGAGGAAGATAAAAAGAAGAAGCCTAAACAGCTTAATCTCTTAGAACTTTTGGCAACCGACGGAATATCATTAGCCAAAGCAATACACACAGGAAGCGGAATAAATCAAGTGGAACTGTTTAACGATATAAAAAATAATATAGGTTCATCTTTGAAAGATTATCCTGAAGCTCAACCTCTATATACTGATGTTAGCGATATGAGGCAGGCAGCGTATCGCCAACACGTATTTGAAGTAAATAATATGCAGGAAGAGGCTGCAATAGAAAAACAAAAGCTTGATGAAATGGCAGCAAAGTTTTATGAAAATTACGGAAATGCTGAAATACCAATGTCGATGGAACCAATGTCAACTCCGGATTATTACAGAACGCCGCCTGCTCCTATAAAAAATAATGAGGCAGAGGAGTTTTATCAAGCGAGAAAAGAAGCGCCCGAGCCTGATTATAACTACAATTATAACCCTTATACGCGATATGTTTACGGATATGATGATTCTTTGCGTCAGAATTACAATAAAGCGTTCGAATCGCAAAGACCGCAAAATAGCGGATATCGTCCGCCTGCGGAGCCTGTATTTTATCCTCAAACGCCGTATGACCCTTCACAAGAGCCGGGGTTTGACTTTGAGAATTATGCTCAACAGCAGCCACAAATAAATGAAAATACATATCAACAAATGCTGGAGTCTAAGTATAGCAAAGATTGGTCTAATAGAGCATCTTCTGCAAACGATGCTTTTTTGTATAATAATTTGTTGTCTAACAGGTATTCTAATGATATTGAGAATGCACGCCAAAAGGAATATTCTGAAAGGTTCGGTCCTACCGATAAAATATCTTTGATGGATTTTATAACAGAATTAAAAAATAATGTTGAAAGACGTAGACAAAAAAGAGAGATAATAGACCCTATGCTTAATGAATTTGTTATAAAAGAGAATGTCCCTATGGAGCATAGGAATGCTTTGAGACATAGGGCAGGGAGTGCATTAATGTCAAATATTATAGGTTCTCCATCTAAAGCTCGTTTGTTGGGGAATTTTAAAGAAGTCGACGATTTGCTTAGATTAAAAGAAAATGATACACCCATTGATCTTCGTAACAATGAATTAGGAAGGCGGTTGTACAAGCAGTATCCTGACCTTAGTAACGAGGAATTATTGAAAAAAGTATATAAAGATATTCAAGAAAATCCTGATGTACCAGAAGAATATAAAGATACGCTCTTTTGGGAAATTCTTTGGAATAGCTTGGGTTTTTACAATGATATCAGACGTAAAAAGTAATTTTCTTATAAGTTGAGTTATTTTACCATTGATCTAGGGTATAGATAAAATAAGATGTAAAAATTATTATAAATGGAAAGCAGCTTGTTGTTATAATGCTAAAAATCATATATGCGGTTTTCCATTTATTTTTATTTTGTTCTTTAATTTGTAAGAAAGTGAAATAAATCAATGGTAAGTACAGCAAAGTTGAAAATGTTATAAAAATAGTAATAAAAATCCATATTTCTTGAAAATGAATAAACTGTACTAATCTTTCTGTCAATATTTCAGTAGCAAAAGGTATAATTATCCATGATATACAATATAAAATTAAATATAAGGCGAATTTTAAGATATTATTCAATGTTACCCCTTTATCAGTTGGTTTATGGTTATAATTATGCTCGTCAATGATACTATTCCTATTGCTATTACAAAACTACCCAAAATTAATGAGCTAATAATTAAAATTATACTGCTTATTTTTTAATGTTGTTCATATGAAAAAATTATAACATTAGAATTTACATATGTCTATTGATGATAGGTAGTTCTATACCGCAGAAGATTGGCTCAAGCCCTGAGTTTGTTGGGTTTTTAAAAATAGGGATTAACAAACAAATACTAGGGTAAGCTAACGTTGATTAGACGAGGTCTACCCTAGCTTAATTATTATAACATATTTTTTACAAAATGTTAGGGTTTGTTAGGGTTCAATACATACTAGATTAAGCAAAATTATCTTTAATGATACACGTACCGATCTTAGTAACAAGGAATTATTGAAGGCAGTGTATAATAAAAAAAAGTGAGGGACCCCAATCGGTGCCAGTACCACAATACTAGTCCTAGTTGAAGCCCTCACTTGGTATTGTAACATACCAGTTTGCTTTGTCAATTGCATAAAAATGCAATTTTGCAAGATAAACTATAATAACAGACAATTTGTATATCATGTGCAAATTGTCTGTTTCTTTGTATAATATAGATTATGAATAAGGTTTTAAAAGTTGTAGAATATGTGTCGTTTATTGTGCTTAATTTATTGTTAGCAACAAATATATTACCATTAGTAGTTAGTTCTTTATTGCTAGGTTGGTTGATTTTTGACGATAGAGCAGATTCTTCGATTGTTTTTAGTTGGATCATAATTATGATTTTTTTATCAACTTTTCTTAAAACTAAAGTTTTCTCAGTAATTTATATAATAAAGAATAAATATTCAAAGGATAATGTCTTTTTTGAAAGATTTAAGTCAGATAAATTATTTAGAAAAAGAGTATTTTTAGCTGCCTTGATAACAGATTTGTTATGTCTTGCAATTATTTATGTAATCATAGACATTGGTGTTCTTTTATATGTCGTTTTTGGTGGAGGAGTATTAATAAGTTATTTATCTTTGCAGTCTTGGTTCAAAAAGAGAAATATGCTGTCTTGATTTAGTTGTATAAAGATATTCAAGAAAATCCTGATGTACCAAAAGATATACAAAGATACGCTCTTTTGGGAAATTCTTTGGAATAGCTTGGGTTTTTACAATAATGTCAGACGTAAAAAGTAATTTTCTCATAAGTTGAGTGATTTTACCATTGATCTAGGGTATAGATTAAGCTTAAGGGGTGGGAAGGAAGCTAGGAAGTTGAGAAGCTTAGAAGCTGAGAGAGCTAGGATTAGGTTTAAGAGGTTGAGAGGTGTCACTCTGAATTTGTTTGACAAAGGGAACAGGCGAATTGATGAGCCTATTGGACAGATGCTGAAACAAGTTCAGCATAACAGGTTGTTTTTTAAAAATGATGAAGAGGTGTAGTGTTAACTGGCTTGTTTAAAAATGTTTACAAAAATAAAGGCAATTTTTCTATAACAAAATACTTTATTAGAATGTGAAGGTAAAAGGTAAATAGGTGTTATGTTAAAGAAGATTTCTAAACAGGAAACCGGCTCTGCTAAATTTAGCGGTGCGGCTCAAAATCCCATTAAACACGGAGACAATGAATGTCTAAATCGGTTAGTAGTTGCTTTTAAAGAGTTTTGTGAGTTTTTCGATAACGACTCTGTGGATAAAGCAATTAAACATGAATTCGGAAAAGAATATGCAACTTTGCCCCTGCTGATTAAGGAGCGTATTTATTACGAAAATCATTAATCCTCAATTTAAATTCCCCCTCCTAAATAATTGCCCATAGTTAGTTGAAAGCCCGGGCATAACTGCTCGGGCTTTTATAAGACTAATAGTGCGCAAATCGAAAAAACAAATTTTTCTGATTTGTGCAATGGTCTTGTTATTGTAAATTTTTGCTAAGTTTTTGGCAGGTATGGCATTTTTTAGGGCGGATGCGTTTTTATTTTAGTAAGACTAGAAATTCGGGTATATTAGCATGGCTTTAGACGCTACAGTAAAATTACAACAGTACGGTGTGCTTACTCCGCAGATTAATCCGTTTGAACAACAAAAGGTTAATCCCGGTATTCAGCCTGTCCGTAAAGTTGAAGGTCCAAGCGTCAATCCTACCAAAGACCCTTCCCTCCAATCTGCTATTGCAGGTAATTTCTTTATGAAGACTGTACCATTTGGTGAAAACCATGCGCTTGGTCCACAAGATGCTTTTTATGTTAAAGCTCCCGGTGGCAAAGAAGGCAGAGCAGCCGGAAACTTTATGTCTATGGCATAAATAATAAGTTTTTAAAAAGCAAGTTTTAGGACTTGCTTTTTTTGTGCGGATTTTGTTTGGTGGTCTTATAATTCGGCAACTCTCAAGCTCTTCAACTTTAAAAAACAACTGTCGCCCTGAATTTAGTTCAGGGTCTATCCAACCTGAAGTTTAAACATAAAGTTGGCAAGATACTGAGCTCGCTTCGCTCCTCAGCATGACAACCAGGACGTTGGGTTAAAGCCCAACCTACATAAGCTAATCCCAACTTCTCAACTTCTTAGCTTCTTTCCACTGGATTGCCACAAAATGCTTCGCATTTTTCGCAATGACAAAAATAGCTTCTCAGCTACTTAGCTTCTTTCCACTGGATTGCCACAAAATGCTTCGCATTTTTCGCAATGACAAAAATAGCTTCTCAGCTACTTAGCTTCTTTCCACTGGATTGCCACAAAATGCTTCGCATTTTTCGCAATGAC
>JAQVHS010000010.1:0-50277 GCA_028696075.1 Candidatus Gastranaerophilales bacterium | reverse complement strand
AAAAATAATTCTTCGCCTATTAAACTCATCTCAACTTCTCAGCTTCCTAACTTCCCAGCTTCCAAGCCTTCATATTGATTGTCCATTTCTTTTTCTTTTTATGCGAACAAAAAGAAAAAGAAACGAACCAAAGAAAAAGAAAAAATACGCTTAGTCGGCTTCTGCCGCAGGCTTTACTACTATTAAAATTTATTTCTAAAGTCCAGTGCTATTCAAACTCAATCAGAGCATAACTTAGCCTAAGTGGTTAAAAATGTCGTTAGGCAAAGTAATACTCTGATTTCAAACAATGAATAGCGTCCTATCCTATATCGTAAAGCCTGCTTTTTTAAGCTCTTAAACTTAATCTCAACTTCTTAGCTTCTTTCCACTGGATTGCCACAAAATGCTTCGCATTTTTCGCAATGACAAAAATAATTCTTCACCTCTTAAACTCATCTCAGCTTCTAAGATGCGGAGGTTATGGCGCCTTTGCTCGCGCTTGTGGTTGTTTTGGCAAATTTTGCAAGATAGCCTTTTACGACTTTCGGGCTTGGTTGTTTGAAGTTGGCTTTTCTTTTATCCAATTCTTCTTGAGATACATCAAGATTGATTGTTCTGTTTGGAATGTCGATTTGTATTTTATCGCCGTCTTCTATCAAAGCAATAAGACCGTTCATACTCGCTTCGGGGCAGACATGTCCTATGCAAAGTCCTCTTGTGCCGCCTGAAAATCTGCCGTCTGTTATTAATGCTACTTCTTTACCTAAGCCTTTGCCTACTATTGCTGAGGTTGGAGCAAGCATTTCCCTCATGCCGGGACCGCCTTTTGGTCCTTCGTATCTTATAATGATAACTGTTTTTGGTTTTATTTCATCGTTGTTGATTGCTTGCATGCAGGCTTCTTCACTGTCAAAGGTTTTGGCGGTGCCTTCAAAAGTAAGGCATTCTTTTTCAACACCTGAAATTTTCACTACAGCGCCTTCTTGCGCAAGATTTCCGTATAGAACAGCAAGACCGGGGTTGCTTGTTATAGGATTGTCAAACGGTTTTATGACATCGCTGTCAACCCAGGTTTTTGCGGCAATTTCGCTGATTTTTTCGCCTTGGACGTTTGGAAGGTCAGTAAGTTCAGTCGTATTACCCCAAAGTTGTTTAAATGTTCCCGGTATTCCGCCTGCTTTGTCAAAATCTGTCATTGTAAGCGCGCTTGACGGGTCAAGCTTGATTATTTGCGGGATTTTTTGGCTTAGTTCGCTAAAATCATTAAGGGTAATATCAATTCCGCCTTCGTTTGCTATTGCAAGGAGGTGCAGGATAGAGTTAGTGGAACCGCCTAATGCTAAATCCGCTATTATTGCGTTTCTCATACTTTCTCTTGTTATTATTGAGCTTGGTTTGATATTTTTTGCTATAAGTTCGCTAATAAGAACGCCGCTTTCGAATGCTATTCTGCGTTTTTTTGCGCTTACTGCGCTGCTTGTTGCGCAGCCCTGCATACTTATTCCCATTACCTCGGATAAGCACGCCATAGTGTTTGCTGTATAAAGACCCTGACAAGCTCCGGCACTCGGGCAGGCTTCTATTTCCATTGCTTGAAGTTCTTCAAGGGTTAATTTGCCTGCTTTGTATTGACCTGTTGCCTCAAAGGTGCCTTTTATCATTGTTAAATTAACATTTTTACAAGAACCGTCAAGCATTGGTCCCGCTGTTACTAAAACACATGGGATATCAAGCCTTAGCGCTGCCATCAGCATACCCGGCGTGATTTTATCGCAGTTTGAGAGTAAAACAAGACCGTCAAGTTGATGTGCATTTGCCACCGATTCTACACAATCCGCTATTAAATCTCTTGAAGGCAGAGAGTAGCCCATTCCGCTGTGCCCCATTGCTATTCCGTCGCAAACTGCGGGTGTTCCGAATATAAATGCTTGAGCACCCCCTGTATGGATGCCCTTTTCAATTTGGCGTTCAAGGTCGCGCATTCCTATATGACCGGGGACTAAATCCGAGAAGCTGCTTGCTATTCCGATGAACGGAGTCTTTTTAAATTGTGTGGGAGAAACACCTGTTGCCATTAATAATGACCGATGTCCTGCTCTGTCTAAACCTTCTTTTATTTCATCACTTCTCATTTTTGTCTCCTTCTTCATTCGTTTTTCTCTATTCTAGCATTAAAACTTTGTCATGATTAAAAATAGTTACTGATTTTTATGAAAATATGTTAAAATAAAAGTGTTAATTTTTCGGAGTTGAATAATTGGAGAAAAAATTTAGCGCTTTTACCCTTATGGAAATATTAACCGCAATGGTAATTTTTGTGCTTGTTGGTACATTTGTCATCCCTTCTATTATGAAAAGCTCTGAAAAGTCACTTTTTTCTACCCAGCTGAAAAAAGTTAATAATGACATACAACAAGCTATGCTTGTGATTTTGGCCAAAAATCACAGTGATTATACTACCGTATGTTCGGCGGACGCAGCCGGGGCAGCAAGTAATAAATGCTTTAGAGATGAGTTGGTTAAGTATCTTGAGCCCATTGTTACTTATGATAATGAAAATGATGTTGTCGGAGCTAATGCGGAGAAATATGAAGATTACTACGGTAGCGAATATTTCAATAAACGAGAATTTTTAAACAAGACAGGATTTGACTATGAAGCAGATATAGTTGGTATTTCACAAGATACTATGGCTGCTGCAGTACTAAAAAACGGGGCATCTGTAAATGTTGTTTATAATCATCTATGTAATGCCGACATGTCCGATTATCTTGCATCTGCTAATAATTCCTTGCCTGTTTGCGGTATTATAGAAGTGGATTTGAATGCTCAAAAAGGTCCTAATACCATCGGCAAGGATATTCATTATTTTTGGATTGTGAATAAGGAAGGTATTATTCCGTTTGGTGAAGTTGACGGGTTGGACTGCGGAGTGATTAATAATGAGGGAGAATATACTACTCTGCCTACAAAAAGAGGTTTGGATAAAGTAAATTTATTTGGATGTACATACAGAGTGTTCGAAGACGGAAAAATAACATATTTTTAGGGTGGTTAAATGAGAAAATATCTACAAGGTTTTACAATATTAGAGGTGGTTATAGCAATGGTGCTTGTTGCAGGCATTGCTATGATAATGCTGCCTTCTATTGTGGCGGATAATGAAAAATCGGTTTTAGCGACTTCTTATAAAAAGATTTATACGGAGTTGAATTTGGTTCAAAGAGCAGTTCCCACTATGCGTGCTAAAGGTGAAATTGATGAGACTAATAACGGTAGTGCAGGATTTCTACAACAGGCTATAGAAAAAAAGATGAAGGTTGTACCCCACGCCAGAGCAGCAAGAATGTTGCCATTTAGACCTCCGGCTATTGAATTTTCAGCCCAGGCTGCCAATATAGCAAGAATTGCTAGAAATAACGAAGGAAGGACTTATTATGTTAATGACGCCCGTACAATTATTTTGAAAAACGGAATGATTATTGGAATAGGAAATACTCAAGCCGATGGTACCGGGATTGATTATGTTGCTGTGGATATTAACGGTAAAAAAGGTCCTAATTTTATTGGTAAAGATATTTTTTATTTTACTTTTGATGAAGATACTACTGCCCCCGGTTCTTTAGTAGAGAGCTTAAGGCCTCTTAATTCCACAAAAGACGGCGCTTGCTGCCCTGCAAGCAAGAGTGATACAACCTGTGCGGATTGGATAGGCTGCGGTGACAGGATTTTGAATGACGGTATGATTACCTATTATTAGTTCCGGGGTTTGAATAGCATTGACCAATAGCTCTTATAAAAATAATATTAAAAATCTGGCACATTTAGGTGATAGTGTTTATGAGGTTTTTGTAAGAGAGTATACGATTTCTCTTACCCAAAATCTTAAAACTTTGCATAAACTTACGGTTTCTTTTGTTAATGCACAGTTTCAGGCTGATATTTTAGAACAAATAGAGTCTTATTTATCGCAAGAGGAGCTTGAGATAGTTCGCCGCGGAAGAAATTTATCGCTCGGAGTGTCGAAAAAAGTTAACCAGCAGGCACACAGGCTTGCTACTGCTTTTGAAGCGCTTATCGGTTATTTGTATTTGAATGATAAACAACGGCTTTATCGTTTATATGAGCTAATTTTGCCGATATTAGAAAAGAATAATGTGTAAAAAAATGCTAAAAGTGGTATAATCTAATTAAGTGGCAAAATTTTTTAATGGGTTTGCATGTTAAAGTCTGACGAGTTTCACGAATCATATTTAGAAACCTTCCATAGAGTGATTCTGGAAGCTAATAAAAAAGATAAAAAACACACTGTTTTATTGGTTGATGATGAACCTAATAATTTGGCGTTGCTAAAGCGTACTTTGCGTTCTAAATACGATATTTTGACCGCTACAAACGGTGTTGAAGGCTTAAAAGTTATTGAAGAGCAGGGCGATAGAATTTCTCTGGTTATAAGCGACCAAAAAATGCCCGCTATGCAGGGAACAGAAATGTTTAGCGAGGCTGCTCAAAAATATCCTGATATGATTAGAATGCTTTTAACAGGACATTCTGATTTGGAAATATTGGTTGACAGTATCAATAAATGTAATCTATTCCAATATATTATGAAGCCGTTTGACCCTGAAGAACTTATGTTAATTGTCAAAAACGGGATTGATGTGTTTGAGCTTTCGAAAAATAAAAAAGATATGCTTATTGATTTGAAAGAGCTTTTTTATACCACTATTAAATCCATTTCTAATGCTTTGGATGCTAAAGATGCCTACACTCACGGACATTCTTTGCGCGTTACGCTTTATTCTTTAATTTTGACCAAGCATATGGATGACGTTACCGATAAATTTCTTGAAGAAATCGAAACAGCAGGGTTACTGCATGATATAGGTAAAATCGGTATACCCGATAATATTATATGCAAACCCGGTAAATTATCCGATGATGAATATGAAATCATGAAGAGTCATCCGGGGCAGGGTAAGAAGATGTTAACGAGTATTCGTAAGTTATCAACTGTATCAGAGTGGTTAAATACACACCATGAACGTTGGGACGGACAAGGTTATCCCCTTGGAATCAGAGGTGAAGAAATTCCGCTAAGCGCCAGGATTATCGCTATTGCCGATACTTATGATGCAATGACTTCCAGTCGTTCATATAGAAAAGCTTTATCTCATGAAGTTGCAAAAGCGGAGATTGAAAGATGTTCGGGTACGCAGTTTGACCCTGAGCTGGTGAAATTATTCCTCAAAGTCGAAGGTATATTTAAACAGGCGCAGGCTAATCCTGAAAAATACTATATTGATTACAGTATTTTAAGGCAGTATTTTTCTGAAGATAAGAATTTGGTCAAAGATATTTATTAAATTACTTTAAAGCCGCTTTTTGAAAAAATTCTTTTATTACTGTTTGTTGGGGAGCTGATATAGCAGGTTCAATATGATTTTGAGCAGGTTTGTTTTCGTTGGATTTTACCTTTTTTCTGGTTAATTTAATATTAAATGCGGGTATTCCCCAGCCTAAAACCAATGTGATTAGAAGTAAACTCACAATGTCGGGTACAGCTTTTAACCTTTTTGCTGATTTTACTAATTCGTTCTTACTGTTAGACAACATATCCGTTAATGTATCACAGGCCTGTTTTAATTTTCCGCTGCCTGTTGTGAAGTTTGTAGTTTTTTCAGCTATGTTTTCAAGAGCGGTTAATAGATTTTTTGAAGTAGCGTCTTTGCCATTAAGTATGGTATTTACACAGCCTTTTGCGTTATCGCCGAGTAAATTAAAGGCTTTTACTACATCTCCGCCGTTTTTATCAATGTTTTTAGCTACTGTAAGGACTTTTTGCTCCATAATATCAGCTTTGGAATACCAGTCAGCCAAGCCGTCATAGGAAATTGCTTTTTTGAAAAATTTGCCGTTTGCAGCGGTTGGGATTTTTGTTGCTTTATCTAACGCTGTAGACATAATATTTTTTAATACGGGTACGCCGCCCATGCAGGCAAGGATTGTAGAAGCATCTCTGGTCAGTGCTTCTCTTCTTTCGTGTGCATCTCTGGCTTTGTACATCCTTACTCCCATTACAAATATCATAGAGAAGAAAATCAGGGAGTATCTGCCAAGATTACCTTTGTTATTAAGTTCGAATACATCACCTATTTTTTTAGGTATGTATTCGCCTACTTTTGCAAATGACTTCCTAAGAATTGATTGTTGAGAAAGAGGTTTTGCTGCTGATATCGGATCCATTACGCATTTCCTCCTTTCTCATGTTTTAAGCCTTCTAACGCAGGGTTGCTTTTTGCACGTTGATAAATCTTCGGCAAAAGTGATAAAACTCCTGCTAAAGAAAGGATATTAAGTGTTGTCAAAAATCTTCTGCCGTTTTCTCTCATCTTGCTTATTTGGTCAATGCTTGCTTTTATCGCATCAGGAGATTTTTCGGTAAGTTCGCTCGCCGTTAGTTTTGCTGTGGGTATTATATCCTGGGCATATTTTTGTATATCTTCAAATAAATCCCCTGCAAGCATTGCGCAGTCTTTACCTTTGCCGTTAACAAACGGGATTGCTCTGGTATTAAGAGAGTTGGTATATCTTGAGTTTATATCGCTTATAAGATTGGAAAATTCGCCTGTTAATTCTTTGCGCCGTTGTTTTGTAATAGTACCTTGAGCTTCCGTAATCATATTACAGAATTTTTCACGGTATTTTCCTATGCTTATGCCGTCAGCAGCTTCACCTGCGATTTTGCCGGCATTTTTTATGTGTTTGGCAAATAAATCATCAAACAGATTGCCTGTGAATTCTTTACTCAATTTAGCCATATCGGAATTTGCCAAGTTAGACGCTGATTCTCTAAATATTTTTGTGAATTTGTTGATTACGTTGGTATTTATTTTTGCACCCTTGCCTAAAAACCTTCCGGCAAAAGCTAAAGCCACCATAGGGATAAGAAACATACTGGGACCCGTGATGGACTCTCTTAAAAGTTCTTCAATTCCCGCCATAACATTCCAGTGCCCTAATTCCGCTTTATTTCTGTTAAATGCCTGCCATACACGGGGGAATACAAGTCCTATAAAATCAAGACAGAAAAACTCTAAAAAGAAACCGCCGTTTTCAAATTTGTTCATCAGGACCTGATTTACAGTTCCTGCTTTTGATAACAGGGAGCTGCCTTTAAAGGAAGCCCCGGTAATTGTTTGGCTTCTATTATCGTTATTTTTTGGATAACCTTTTTTGATAGTAGTATTAAATTGTACCTGCATGACCAACTCAAGAAATATACCTTACAATATATTTAATAACTATAAAACAAAAAAATTGCTAAGAAAACCGTAAATATTGCAGTTTTGTAATAATTTTTTTACAATACGTTAATTTTTCCGTGTAATTTTTACTCTAATCAGGGCTGGAATCAGTTAAGTGGTTGTAACCTGCACCTGTTATGGTTTCTATTTTGCCTGTATCTAAAACAGTGATGGTGAATGTATCTTGTGAATATGCATCTTCATCAGGATGGTAGCCGCCGCCCACGTTATTATTTGAGGCATTCACATCGACGGTTATGGTGAATTTATTTCCGCTTTTATGTGATACGAACCATCTCATCCCGTTTGTTGTTACAAAAGAAGGGTTAGCAGCATCTACCGGGTATGCTTTTGCACAAAGTACTTTATCGGGAGTTGCTCCTTTTGTATTCAATTTTGATGCTATGTTTATGCATAATTCTTGTTCCCCTATTATTCCGTTGGGACTGGCATTAGGGTCATTTACTACCTCGCTTATTACCATTTCTAATGTTTTATAGGCTGACTTAAATAAGTGCTTATTATTATTAGGGGCAAGTTCGGCTATAGTGGGATACAAAATAGCGGTAATTACGGCTATTACTACCAGCGATATCATTAATTCCGCAAAAGTAAATCCTTTTTTCATCATACTATCCTTATTGCCTTATTCCTTAATTTACTTATACCACTTTTTTATTAATAATTAAACCTTTTAAATAATTTTGCTTCTGTTTTGCTTTTTTGTGCCAAAATAAAAATAAGAGTATAAAAGGAGTAAATTATGAAAGACAAACAATTTTTAATGATTCCGGGCCCTACACCTGTGCCTGAAACAGCCTTGGTTGAAATGGCTAAACACCCTTTGGGACACAGAAGTGTGGAATTTTCTGCTATTTTAAAAGAAGTGTATTCGGACTTGAAATGGTTGTTCCAGACAAAAAACGATGTGTTTATCTATACTGCAAGCGGAACCGGAGCGTTAGAAGGCGCTTTGTCCAATATAGTTAACCCTAAAGATAAAGTTCTATGCCTTGTTATAGGTAATTTTGGCGAAAGATGGGCTAAAATCGCCGAATCAAGGGGGGCGGAAGTAGAGCGCATGAGTGTAGAATTCGGAAAAACTATTTCTCCCGACGCGCTGGCTGAAAGGCTTGAAAAAGACGTTAATAAAGAAATTAAAGTCATAACTCTTACCCACAGTGAAACTTCAACAGGGGCTGCCAATCCTTTAAAGGACTTAATGGATGTTATTAACAAACATGGCGCTATTTCTGTTGTTGACGGCGTTACAAGCGTTGGCGCCATGGATGTTAAGATGGATGAATGGGGGATTGATATTTTGGTTTCAGGCTCTCAAAAAGGCTTTATGATTCCTCCCGGGTTATCTTTTCTGGCGGCAAGCGAAAAAGCCATGAAGGCTTATGAAGAATGCTTATACCCAAGCTTCTATTTTGACTTTAAAGCTCATAAAAAAGCCGTTGCGCAAGATACTACTCCTTATACACCGGCAGTTTCACTTATCATGGCATTGAGCAAAACTTTAAAGATGATGCAGGATGAAGGGTTGGAAAATATTTTTGCAAGACATAAAAAGTTGTCTTTAGGCTTGAGAAAGGCTGTTCGTGCATTAGGCTTAGAGCTGTTTGTTGAAGATGATAATTTTGCAAGCGCGGCTATAACTTCTATTCTGCCGCCTGAAGAAATCAGTGTTGCTGATATCAGAAAAGGCTTAAAAACAGATTTTGATATAGTTGTTGCTGACGGGCAAAATGATCTTAAAGGCAAAATATTCCGTATGGGAACGCTCGGATTTGTTTGTGAAAGAGATGTAATAGGAGCAATCGGGGCTTTGGAGCGTACTTTGTTAAAACTTGGTTATAAATTTACGCCCGGAAGCGGAGTAAGCACTTTTCTTGAAAGCTCTTTATAGCTGGTATTGCAGCATATTAATAATAGAATAGCTCTGTTTAGCTATGTTAAATGCTTCAATTCCTGCCGTGTCGGTGATATAATTTTTTTACAGACAAGTTGAGGAATTTATTAGAATGAAAAAATACCAATCTGCCGGCGTTTATATAATGTTAATACTGGTTTTGGCGCTCTTTACGGCTTCGTTTTTTGTTGAGAAAAAAGAAGTGGTTAAAAAAGTTTCTTATTCGGTGTTGATGAACATGGTGCAAAAAGATGAGATAAAATCTGTATCCATTGAGAACAATAAAGTTACCGCTGTTCCTAAAAAAACAGCTGATGATGCACCTGCTAATTATGTAACCGTTATACCTATGAATGATAGTAATTTCATCCCGAGGTTGGAAGAAAAAGGTATTGATATAAAAGTTGAAAATCCTGCCGAGACTAATCAATGGATTAATTTTTTGGGTTCCTTAATTCTGCCTTTGCTGCTTTTGGTAGGGCTTATTTTCTTCTTTAAAGCCATTCAATCAGGCGGGTCTCAGGCTATGTCCTTTGGTAAATCAAAAGCAAAACTTATGATGGATAACAAAGTTAAAATCACTTTTGCCGATGTAGCAGGTATTGATGAAGAAAAACAGGAATTGATGGAGATAGTAGACTTCCTCAAAAACGGCGAAAAATACGTTTCTTTGGGTGCAAAAATCCCTAAAGGCGTTCTTCTTGTCGGCGCGCCCGGTACAGGTAAAACACTTATGGCAAAAGCCGTTGCAGGTGAAGCAGGCGTTCCTTTCTTTTCCATAAGCGGTTCTGACTTTGTTGAAATGTTTGTCGGTGTGGGTGCCTCAAGGGTCAGAGATTTGTTTGAACAGGCGAAAAAACATTCGCCCTGTATTGTTTTTATTGATGAAATTGATGCGGTCGGACGTCAGCGCGGCGCCGGTTTAGGCGGCGGACACGATGAAAGAGAACAAACACTAAACCAGTTGTTGGTTGAAATGGACGGGTTTGATGAAAATACAAACATTATAATTATAGCTGCTACAAACAGACCTGATATTTTGGATAATGCGCTTTTGCGTCCGGGCAGGTTTGACAGACAAATTGCCGTTAGCAGTCCGGATATTAACGGCAGGGAGCAAATTTTAAAAGTTCATGCGAAAAATAAACCTTTTGCCGATGATGTGGATTTAAAGGTTTTGGCTAAAAGAACCCCCGGCTTTACCGGTGCGGATTTGCAAAATCTTCTTAACGAGGCTGCACTCTACGCTGCAAGATTAGGCAAAGATAAAATTACAATGGAAGAAGTCGATGTCTCTATCGATAAAGTCATAGCAGGCGTTGAAAAGAAAAGCAAGGTTATGACTGAAGAAGATAAAGAAGTTACAGCCTACCATGAAGTCGGGCATGCGCTTGTGTCCAAGCTTGTTAAGGACAGCGATGTTTTGCACAAGGTGTCTATTATTCCCCGCGGTATGGCTTTGGGGTTAACCTGGTATAAACCCAAAGACGAGAGCGTTTCTACAAAGAAAACAAAACTTCTTGCAAGAATTACAACTGCTTTAGGCGGCAGAGCGGCGGAAGAAATTGTTTTCGGTAAGGAAAATATCTGTACGGGCGCTTCCCAAGATATCGAAACCGTAACCAATATTGCACGTAAAATGGTTACAGCCTGGGGAATGTCTGAGAAAATGGGTACCATTACTTACGGTAAATCTAATGAACATGTCTTTATGGGAAGGGATTTCGGGCATTCTAAGGATTACTCCGAAGATGTTGCTGCGGCCATTGATGCGGAAGTAAAAGAAATTGTCGATACCCAATATAATCTTGCGAAAACTTTGCTTTCCGAGAACAGAGATATTTTAGAAGCTGTGGTAAAAGTTCTTTTGGAAAAAGAAACTTTAGATGATAGTGAAGTAGTTGAAATTATGGAAGACGTGAAAGCGCTAAGACATACTGAAAGTGAATAACGGAGAGAAAAATGGCAAAAGAGAGAGTAAAACCCGCGGAGTTAGACCCCAATTACAGAAATAAAAATTTTGAAGAAGTTACAAAAAATTTCACATCTGAGCAGGCTGCGCTGGAAGCGCAAAGGTGTTTAAACTGCAAAAATGCGCGCTGTATTGCAGGCTGCCCCGTAAATATTAATATCCCTGCTTTTATATCAAAAGTAAAAGAAGGCGATATTCAGGCGGCAGGTGATGCTATCAGGGAAACAAGCCTTTTGCCTTCTGTATGCGGAAGGGTTTGTCCTCAGGAGCGGCAGTGTGAGGCGAAGTGTGTTTTGGGCATTAAAGGCGAAAGTGTCGCTATAGGTGCATTAGAGCGTTTTGTTGGCGATAATTCCCAAACCCTGACAACACAAAAACATCCTACACATAAGAAAGTTGCCGTTATAGGTTCAGGCTGTGCGGGTATAAGCGCTGCAGCTGATTTGGCTAAAGAAGGGCATGATGTAACGGTATTTGAGGCGCTTCATGAATTCGGCGGAGTATTAAGGTATGGTATTCCTTCATTCCGTTTACCGAGAACAGCTTTAGATACAGAGCTTGAAGGGTTGAAAAAATTAGGTGTTAAATTATATAAAAATGTAGTTATCGGCAAGTCGCTTACTATTAATAACCTTAAAGAAGACGGTTTTGATGCGGTATTTATTTCCTCGGGGGCAGGGCTCCCCAAGATGTTAAGAATTCCCGGGGAAAATCTTAACGGGGTTTATAGCGCAAATGAATTTTTAACACGTGTAAATCTTATGAAAGCTAATGAAGCAGATACTCCTACTCCTGTTTATATAGGTAAAAAAGTTGCTGTAGTGGGCGGCGGCAACACTGCTATGGATGCGGCAAGGGTTGCCAAGAGAATAGGTTTTGAAGAAGTTACTATCGTGTATCGCCGCTCTGAGGCGGAATTGCCTGCCAGGTTAGAAGAAATTAAACATGCTAAAGAAGAGGGTATCATATTTAAACTTTTGCATTCTCCTGTTGAAATATTAGGAGAAGGAGCCAAGGTTGCAGGATTGAAACTTCAGGTTATGGAGCTGGGTGAACCGGATGAAAGCGGCAGAAGAAGCCCCGTGCCTGTTGAAGGTAAAATTGAAACCATGGATGTCGATGCCGTAATCGTGGCTTTAGGTACTAATCCTAATCCTCTTATTCAATATTCTGCCTGTCAGGAAGGTTTGGATTTAGAGGTTAATAAAAAAGGCTATATCATTGTTAATCCCGAAACCGGTGAAACTTCTATTAAAGGTGTTTATGCCGGAGGGGACGTTGCTCCTACCGGAGAATCTAACGCTATTAATGCAATGGGAGCTGGCAAAAGGGCTGCTAAAGCCATTAATCAATACTTAAAAGAATTGTCCTAGGAGCTTAAGTTGATTTTTGTAATTGATATTATTGCAATAATATTATTGGTGCATTTGGTTTTAGCCTTTTTTTATTTTTCTTATATTATTTACTGCGCTTCAAAAACAAGGCTCGTAGATATAGAAAGCAGGATAGCGCAAACTGATTATACCCATTCTTTTAATGTTGTGGTTTATGCTAATAATTCCGAGTACACTATTGCGTCTTTAATTAATGCTTTGAAATCTCAGGAATATAATAAAGAAAAATATGTTATTAACGTTATTTTAGACAATTGTGTTGATGAAACCGCCAAAGTTTTAGAGGTTTTGGGCGGCTGCAGATTGTGGCGGTTAAATTCCGAAAACGGTGAAAAGCTCGGGAAAGGAGAAGCTATCAGGTGGTTTTTTGACAGAATTTTTATTAACGATACTTCTGACGCTTTTGTCTTTATCAATGCTGATAGCACGGTAAGACCCGATTTTTTAGGCAGGGTTAACGCTAAAATCGGACAAACCCATGTTGTAAGCGGTATCACATTAAATAAAAACTTTTTTACTACATTAATAGGCACTGTTATCGGTTATCGTAAAATATTTTTGAATACTATTATTTTTACCGGAAGAAATATTGCGGGGCTTGCAAATTACTTAAATGAAGATGTTTTTGCTATTAAAAAGGATGTTTTGCTTGAACATAGAAATCATTTTTCTTCTTCTGAAGATTTTCAGTTTGAAATTCCGCTTTTGCTTATGAAGAAAAATATTAAAATGCTTCATTCTTCGGATATCAGGGTTTTTAAACAGTTTTATGAAAGTACGGATAATGTTTTGGACTTCTTTAATAAAATTAATGTATCAAAATTTATATTACTAAAAAAATATTGGCGGGATTTATTTTCGCCAAACTGTAATTTGAAATCTAAAGAGTTTTTGCTTTCTGTTTTATATCCTGGCGAATTCTATATAATTGCGGCTTGTCTTTTTATAATGAATTTTGCCGCTGTTAACGGTTATGTTTTGGGGTTTGATATCCCTTATTTTCTCACTATAGCTTATGCTCTACTGTTTATTTATTTAATGAGGGTAGCTAATTTTAATTTGAGAAAGTTCATACTTTGGGGGGCCTGGGTGATTTTTTCTCCTATAGCATTATTTGCCAATTACTCGATAAACTACTATGCGCGTATAAATGCACAAAAACAACCTGATGAAAAAGAAGAGGAGGAGAATTCTCAATTTATTCCCGTAACTCTCACGGATGGCGAGATGGAACTTTCCGTTGAAATTCAAATTATTAACGAAGATGCTCTTTATCGTGTGGTTTTTTGGTATGAAAAAAATTATATGTCGTCAAAAAAATATTTAAGAGTATCAGAGGCTTTGAAAGAAATAACCGATATTCTTATGGAAAAAGGGTTTGCACTGAAAATTTGCCAAAATTGCGGTTATTTTGAATTTGCGAATAAAGGCAGGGCTGATTTTGACAGAGGCAATTGTTATTTGAACATGATAAAGCGTGAAACCAAAAATCCTTGTATAACCCCTGTTTGGGATAGCTGTGAGAATATTATTCCCCAGCATGCAAAAGAATTTGTTAAGAAAGAATTAGAACATATAAAAGAAGACAATACCTAAGAATTGTTTGTAGTATAATTTAATTAAGTAAAAATTGAAAATAGGTGAAGAAATGAACAGGGAAGAGTTATTAGAGAAATTTAGAGATAATAATTTTGTAAAAAATTATAAGAGAATGTGGCCTTTTGTTAAGCCTTATGCGTTTAGAGCTTTAGTGGCAATGCTTATTTGTATTCCTTTAGGCTCTTTGGATGCAATTATAGCGCTTTCTTTAAAACCTTACATGGATGTTGTTTTGGTTGAAAAACAAGTCGGGTCTTCTCCTTTCTTAATTCCTTTATTAATTATTTTGTTCACCACGGTGCAGGGAACTTTAAACTATCTTGCAGATTATATGAATGTATGGGTTGGGATGAAAATCACTTTGGATTTGAAACGTAAGCTGTATGCAAAACTTATGGCGCTTGAAACCGCTTATTTTGACAATCAGACATCGGGTGATGTTTTATTTAGATTTAATCAGGATGCTGAAATTGCATGTAACGGATTGTTATCAAACCTTAAATTATTTGTGTCGAGGATTTTTTCTTCAATATCACTTGTAGGTGTATTGATTTGGAACTCATGGCATTTGGCAATTATCGCGATTACTGTTTTAGGCGCTGCGCTTGCTCCTTTGGCTTTTGTAAGGAAAAGGATAGAATCTGCAGTCGGAGAAAACGTAGTTGCTGTTACTAAAGTTATGACTACCTATAACGAAACATTTGCGGGTAACAAAACTGTTGCTTCTTATAACTTGCAGCCTAAGTTAACAAATTCATTCTCTGTTTTGCTTCAGGATTTATTCTCTCTGATGATGAAAATTACAAAGAGAACGGCTATTATTTCTCCTATTACTTACTTTATTATTTCATTGGGTATAGCTGCTGTTATCGGTTTCAGCAACTATTTGATTGTTAATAAAGTTATTACAAGCGGTAACTTCGTATCGTTTATTACAGCTCTTGTTATGTTATATCAGCCTATAAAAAGTTTGAGCAATAATTTGAAAGATGTGCAGTTTTCTTTTATGGCTATTGAGAGGGTTTATGATATTTTGGAAAGAGTGCCTGCCGTTCAAGATTGCGAAGACCCTATTGAACTCAAGAACATCGGCAGCGGTGTGAAATTTGACGATGTTTACTTTGAATACGGTAACGGAGTTCCTGTCTTAAAAGGTATTTCCTTCTCTGCAAAAGCCAATCAAACTATTGCTATAGTCGGTAATTCAGGCGGCGGTAAAACTACTTTGGTTAATTTGATACCCAGATTTTATGATGTTTGCGGCGGCAGTATTTCTATTGACGGCATTGATGTTCGTAACTATTCTTTAAAATCGCTCAGAGATAATATTGCAGTTGTATTTCAGGATAATTTCCTGTTCTCCGGGACTATAAGAGAAAATATTTTGCTTGGTAAACAAGATGCAACCGAAGAAGAAATTAATGCAGCTTTGAAATGCGCATTCCTGGACGAGTTCGTTGCCGGCTTGGAAAACGGGCTGGATACATTTATAGGTGAGCGCGGTACTTTGCTTTCCGGCGGACAAAAACAAAGGGTCGCTATTGCAAGAGCTTTTCTGAAAAATGCGCCTATTGTTATTTTAGACGAGGCTACAAGCGCGCTTGATAATAAGGCTGAAGCTGTCGTTCAAAAAGCTATTGATAACTTGATGGCATCAAGAACAGTATTTGTAATTGCTCACAGACTTTCTACCGTTCAAAATGCCGACAGGATTATGGTTGTTAATGACGGTAATATTGTTGAATCAGGCACTCATGAAGAGTTGCTTCGTGCGGATAATGGCGCTTATAAAGCGCTTTATATGGCGCAATTTAAAGCTCAGCCTGCTATGCAGTCGTAGGAATATTTGATTGTAAGCTTAAAGGATTATCTGTTTTAGCTAAAAGATTTTGTTTTTCCTGTTGGAATTTTTCTGTCTTAGAGCCTTTGTAGACAAGTTCGCCGATTTTTTCGCCCGCTTTGCAGCCTGCCAGCGAAGCTGCTACAAAACCTATACCTATTAAAATAGAGCTGCCTTTTATATTTCTTAATTTAATTTTTTTACATAATTCTGCTATGCTTTTTGGATTGATTTTCTTTGATGCTGCAACTGTGACTTCTGCGGCATCTTTGGGTTTTATTTTCGCTATAACTTTGGAATAAATATGTTCCGCTGTATACATGCCTACGATATTACCTGTTGCTGCTACAAAAACTTTGCTCTTATCTTTTTCATCAGCGTCAAGCGGTTTTGCTGCCGCATATGCAATATTACCTGCTACACCAAGCCGTGCTAAAAATTTTGATGCTTTTGCTATAAACATTGTAGAGTCTTTTGTGGTAGAAGATGTCAGAGTTGCGGCTATATCTTTTAATCTGCTTGATGCAATCTTATTGGCGGTATTTCTAAGGGTTGGATTTTTAGCAGTAGTAGCAAGAGTTGCAGCAACTGCGAAAAGCGGTACCATTGCCTGAGAAGTAGTAACGGCTACTCTGCCCGCATTTGCCATTGCGGTGCATGTCTGTCCTTCTCTTGCCTGGTTGACGGCATTTGTTGAACGGGTTCCGAAAAACCCAAGCTTGTATATTAATACAGACGCTAAATCATGAGACATTATACTTACCTAACTACCTTCTTATATAAATAAAGTGATGTTGTTTGGAAAAATTGCAGAAATCTTGTAGAAATTTACATTTGTTTACGTTTTTAATTAAGAAATTTTAAAGTATTTGGCAATATATTGGTAACTGAATATTATGTTTATGCTAATATGTAAGTACATTGAATTTATACAGTACTAATGCCCGAGAGGAGAATAATATGTCCAAATATCTTTTTACTTCAGAATCAGTTACCGAAGGTCATCCCGATAAAGTATGCGACCAAATTTCTGATGCTATTTTAGATGCATTTTTAACTAAATATCCGCAAGCAAGAGTTGCGGCGGAAACATCTGTTACAACAGGTATGGTTTTAGTTGCAGGTGAAATTACCGCTGATTGTTATGTCGATATTCCCGCTATAGTCAGACAAACTGTAGAAGATATAGGATATGTCGGTGATAAAGGCGGTGGCTTTTGCGCAAGAACATGTGCTGTTTTAACAAGTATAGATGAACAGTCGCCTGATATTGCGCATGGTGTAAATTCGGCGCTTGAAAAACGTGAAAGTGATGCTGCAGCGGAAGAAACAGAAAATATCGGCGCAGGCGACCAGGGTATTATGTTTGGATTTGCTTGTGATGAAACTCCCGAGTTAATGCCCCTTCCTATAAGCTTGGCGCACAGACTGGCTCTTCAATTGGCTAAAGTCAGAAAAGATAATACTTTGTATTACCTTCGTCCTGACGGTAAATCTCAAGTTACTGTCGAGTATGTTGACGGTGTGCCTGCAAGAATTGATACTATTATTATCTCTACCCAGCATGACCCTGCCATTAACGGTGAAGAAGATAACGCCAAAGTTCAGGCGATTATTTCTGACGACTTGAAAAAATATGTTATAGCCCCTGTATTTGAAAACGATAAAATCAAACCTGACGCTCAAACCAAGTATTTAATTAACCCGTCGGGCAGGTTTGTAGTTGGCGGACCTCAAGGTGATGCCGGCTTGACGGGAAGAAAAATCATTGTAGATACTTACGGCGGTTATTCAAGACACGGCGGCGGGGCTTTTTCGGGCAAAGACCCCACAAAAGTTGACAGAAGCGCTGCTTATGCCACAAGACACGTTGCTAAAAATATCGTAGCGGCAGGTTTGGCTAAAAAATGCGAGGTTCAACTGGGATACGCTATAGGTGTTGCGCAGCCTGTTTCTGTAATGATTGAGACTTTTGGTACAGGTATTATTTCTGACGATAAAATTTCTGACATAGTAAGCAAGATTTTTGACTTAAGACCTGCTGCCATTATTAATAACTTTGATTTAAGAAATCTTCCCGCTAAAAGCGGCGGTACTTTCTACAAAAATATTGCTGCTTACGGTCATATGGGTAGAACTGATTTAGATTTACCCTGGGAAAAACTCGATAGAGTGGCGGAGCTGAAAGAGTACGCTAATTCTGCAGCTTGCTGCAAATAATAAAAATTTTATATTTTTTAAAAGCCGCATTGAATTTATTTCAATGCGGCTTTTTTTATGATTATTTGAAGTATTTTTTTGAAGTGATATCTTAATAGTATAATTAGTTAAACGAGGTTAAAAATGTCTGAAATCCATATAATTTTACCTGATGAATCGAAGCTCGCTCTTGAGCCGAATTCTACCGCATTAGATGCGGCAAAGAAAATATCAGAAGGCTTGGCTAGAAATGCCTTAGCCTGCAAAATCAATGATGTTGTTTGTTCTTTGGATACGGTTTTGACGGATAATGACAGGGTTGCAATTTTAACTGCAAAAGACCCGGAAAGCCTTGATGTTTTAAGACACAGCTGTTCGCATATTATGGCGCAGGCTGTACAGGCTTTGTACCCTGAAGCAAAATTAGCTATCGGACCTGCTATTGAAAACGGCTTCTACTATGACTTTGATATTCCGGGAGTTAGCTTAAAAGAAGAAGACCTTGGAAAAATTGAAGCGAAAATGCAGGAGTTAATTGCGCAAGATTTGGTTTTTAAAAAAGTTGTCATTGATAATCCCGATGAAAAAATAAAAGAGTTTTTAGCGCAGGGTGAAATATACAAAGCCGAACTTTTGGAAGAGCATAAGAGTGAAAATCCTACCCTTTTTGTTACCAAAACAAAAGAGGGAAAAGAGCTGTGGAACGACTTATGCAGAGGACCTCATTTGCTTAGTTCAAAGCCTGTTAAGGCATTTAAGCTTTTGAGCGTCGCAGGGGCATACTGGAGAGGCAATGAGAAAAATAAAATGCTTCAAAGGGTCTACGCTACAGCATTTTTGACAAAAGATGATTTAAAGGCTTATTTAACACAGCTTGAAGAAGCCGAAAGACGCGACCACAGAAAGCTTGGCAGCGCACTTGATTTATTCAGTATTGAAGATGAAGTCGGCTCGGGGCTTGTTTTATGGCACCCTAATCTTTCAATTGTACGTGAAGAGATTGAAAACTACTGGCGCAGCGAACATCGCAAACGTGATTATGTTATAGTAAACACTCCGCACATAGCAAAGCCTGATTTGTGGATTACATCAGGTCATATGGACTATTACAGCGAAAATATGTTTATGGTCAAATCACCCGACCAGGACTTCGTATTAAAACCAATGAATTGTCCGTTCCATATGCTGATTTATAAATCCGACAGACAGAGCTATCGCAGCCTTCCGCTTAGATTAGCCGAGCTTGGAACTGTTTATCGCAACGAACGTTCAGGTGCATTGTCCGGTATGACAAGAGTCCGGGGCTTTACCCAGGATGATGCCCATATTTTTTGTACGCATGAACAATTTATTGATGAAGTTATAGGTGTAATTGACTTTGTTGATTATACTTTAAGCTTGTTTAATATTGATTACAGTGTTGAATTATCAACAAGACCCGAAAAATTTGTAGGTACTAACGTAAATTGGGATAAAGCCGAAGAGGGACTAAAGCAGGCTCTTGAGAAAAAAGGGCTTAAGTACGATATTAACGAGGGCGATGGTGCTTTTTACGGTCCTAAAATCGACTTTAAACTAAAAGATGCCATCGGCAGAACATGGCAGGGCGCTACTGTTCAGCTTGATTTTACGCTGCCTGAAAGATTTGACCTTAAATATCAGGATAAAGACGGCAGTTTGAAAACTCCTGTTATGCTTCACCGTGTAATTTTCGGTTCAATGGAAAGGTTTGCAGGGCTTTTAATAGAACATTATGCAGGGGCTTTTCCAACATGGCTTGCTCCGGTTCAGGTTGAAATAATCCCGATTGCAGACAGGCATGTTGGAGCCGCCGAGGCGGTTTATAAAAGTCTTAGAGCGCAGGGTATAAGAGCTAAGCTTGATGATAGAAGCGAATCTATGAATTATAAAATCAGAGAGGCCCAGAATAAAAAAATCCCTTATATGGCTGTTATAGGTGATAAAGAAATTGAAGACAAAACCTTATCCGTAAGAGCGTCTAAAGGCCGCGGTCAAATCGGTACAATGAGCGTTGATGAGTTTATTGCTAAAATCAACGAAGAAATCACGTCTAAAGGTAAGGTCGAGTTAGTTTAGAAATTTAAGCTCTTCACCTTTTTTACCTCTTCAACAGTTCATTTGTGATAAGGTTCGTTGTTCAGAATTTTAAACGCTCTATAAATTTGCTCAAGAAGAAGCAGTCTTATCATTTGATGTGTGAAGGTCAGTTTTGAGAAGCTAAGTTTGTAGTGGGCTTTTTCTAAAACAGAATTGTCCAATCCTGTTGCACCGCCTATGATAAAGGTAATTTGGTTAACTCCCGAAACAGTAAGCTCGCTTATTTTTTGCGCCAAACCTTCTGAACTTAAAGTATTGCCCTTAACTTCCATGGCTATGTTGTAGGAATTTTCGCTTAAATTTTCAAGAATTTTTTGGGCTTCAACGGTTTTTGCCTTTTTTTCGTCTTCCGGTGTTTTTATTTGGTAAGCGGGCAGCTCAATGATTTTAAGTGAACAAAAGGGGGTAAGACGTTTTTTAAATTCGTCTATTCCTTGTTTCAGGTAGGTTTCCTTGATTTTGCCTATACAAATTACGGAGATATTCATTAGCTGATTAAGAACTTTCCGTTTTTGTAGATAAGTTCATCATCGGCGTAAATTTTTCCGTTGTTTTTCATGTTTTTAATGATATCCCAGTGAAGTCCTGATTCATTCTTGCCGCCTGTTTCGGGGTATGAGGCGCCAAAGGCGATATGGATTGAACCGCCGATTTTTTCGTCAAACAAAATATCGCCTGTGATGTCCTGAATCATATTGTTTGTACCGATGGCAACTTCGCCGACAAAGCTTGCGCCTTCATCCTGCGATAACATTTTTAACAGAAAAGGCTCGTTTTTTTCGGCTTTGGCTTCTATTACTTTGCCGTCTTTTAATTTAATATATATTCCGTTGACTTCGTTGCCGCGATATATTGCGGGGAAGTCAAAATAAATTTCGCCGTTTGCGCTGTCTTCCACGGGAGATGTGAAAATTTCTCCGTCGGGGAAGTTGTTTTTGCCTGCACAGCTAATCCATTTTCTGTCTTTGACGGAAAATTCAACGTCTGTTTTTTCACCCGTTATTCGTATTTTGGACTTAGTGTTTAAAATTTCTGCAATTTGAGTTTGTTTTTTATCCATTGCTTTCCACTGCTCAACAGGGGATTTATCATTGAGATAGCAGGAGTTTATAAGGAATTCTTTGTATTCTTCCAGCGACATTTTTGCCTCCTGCGCTCTGGCATTGGTCGGGAAGTTGCAAATTACCCAGTTTAATTCTCCGTTTGCCGCACGATTAAGCATTTTTACCGATAAGCCTTTTGTTGCTTTTGAGCGGCGGGCTTGTTTTTCCGCACTTACCCTTGAGAGCGCTTTCACATTATATGGTGCGCTTATTGCTATTAAGGCATCTGATTTTTCGTATTCCATTTTTACAAAATCATCTATGTAATCAAGCTGCTCATCGCTTGCGTATTTATAGTAGCTGTTGTTTATTTCATCAAGAGAAACTCTTAAAATCGGGTGAGCGCCTTTTTTTAAGACCTCTTCATACACAGCCTTTATCAGAGGTTGGGCTTGGGCTTCTGCTCTTATAATAACTTTGTCGTCCTTTTTTATTGAAGTTGAGTATTCCACAAGGACTTTTGCGTATTTTTCCCAAATATTTTCCATTATACGGCTCCTTTTTCTGTTTTAAGGTATCTTTTGCATATTTTTTTAAGGTATGATTTTTCTTCTGTATCTGAAATTTTTTTATTCAATCTGGCTTTCATTACTTCTTCAAGAATGTCTTTGTAGTGTATTTTTTCTATTTCAGGGTATTCTTTGATGTAATGTCCGTTTATTTTAAGCTTGGCATCTTTTAGCTCATTAAGATACAGAAATATTTTGTCGCTATTATCTATATTAGTCTGTAAACATTGATTTGCAATAATCGATTCGGGGGTAAAATTTTTAAGCAGGGTATAAATATCATAGGGTGTTTTGGCTTCGTTAAATTTTTTGTTGTTTGATTTTAGCTTGAAAAAGTCCATTAGAATTCTTTGCTCCGCACTTGTAAGTGCAAGTTTTTCAATATTTTCTATTACCGGCTCTGTCGGTGCAAAGTAAAATAATATACTCAAAAATATAACCCAAATATTTTCTTTGTTGATATGATTCAGATTAGAATTTATTATTTCACAAATAATTTTCCCTGTTGGGATGTTTATTTTTGATATGTCGCTTATTATAAGCCTGTATATGTTTTCTGAAATGAGTTTATCGAAATATTCGCTTTTTAGAAGATTTAGACCTGATTTGAGTTCTTTTTTAATACGTTCGGAGCATAAATTATCAAACTGCTTTGCGTCAAGGCATTGTTTTTGCAGTGCTTTGGTTTTTTCTTCCAGGTTAAAATCAAAACGCACCCTGAATTTTAACGCTCTCAGTATTCTTGTCGGGTCATCAACAAAGCTGTTATTGTGCAATATCCTGATAATACCGTTGTTTATATCTTCTGTGCCTCCGAAGTAGTCTATCACTTCACCAAAGTTCGTTTTATTTAAAGAAGCAGCTATGGCATTTATGGTAAAATCACGCCTTTCCATATCTTTTTTCAGGCTTACTCCTGTTTCGACCAAAGACGGCAATGCTGAAGGATATTCGTAAATTTCGCTTCTGGTGGAGGCAAAATCAATTTCTATAGGTTGGTTGTGAAAGATAAATCTGACTTTTGCCGTTTGGAATTTGTCGTTTTGGGCAAGAATTTCTATTTCGTTAGGATGATTTTTTGCCAAAAGCTCACAGAATATGATAGCGCTGTCTTCGACCAAAATATCTATGTCGTAAGATTTTTTGTTTAGAATAAGGTCCCTGACTACGCCGCCGACAAGATAAATTTGTATCCCCATATTTTGGGCAAGTCGGCTGCAGTATTGGATGGCGGTTTTTTGCTCATTTTGGAAGACTTTTTCTATTTTATCTTTAATATTCATTTTTATATTATAAACTATGATTGAAGAAGTATACAAGCGGGGATTTTGATTGTGTGCTTTTTGTTTAAAACATACAACAAACAGTTGATATACTTTAGGTGCTAAAAGTTATAATATATTGTTATATAAAATAGCTTGGGGTAGTATATGCCATTGGGGGTAGGTAGCGTGACGACGCAAACTACAAAGAGTTTAGATACTTCTATAAAACAATTTTTGCCGTTTTTTCAATGGTTTGAGGCGGAATTTTCTAACCTGATTTCGCAAAAATGCTCTGAATTTTGGCTCTATACCCCCAAAATTAAGCTATTTTCCCTTGAGCGTAATACTAAAAATTTCCTTAAAGGCACCCCGTATTTTGTTACCCAGGCGCAGTTCCAGAACATTAAATGTGTCATAAGACTTTCTGACGGGGCTTGTGAAAGATTTTTAACGAAATCTTTGGGTAAAAACGGCAGGTCGTTTGAATTTACCAGAATATCTGAGCTTGAAGCGCAAATTCTAAGCCGATTTAACAACAATGTTTTTGACGGGGTAAAAAATTATTTTGTTTCAAAAGAAGCCATTAAAAAATTAACCAATCAGAATGAAATGTTTGACGATATTTTGAATTTTGGACTGATTTTGTATGACGATGATAATTTTGAAGCGGGCAAAATGATTTTTACTTTGCCGGTTAAACTGATTAAATATCCTGAACTTGCGAAGCTTGATGAGGAAAGGGTTAATGTTGATTCTTTTACAAGGGCGCTTGCGGAAGTCGATATTGCCGTCGGTAAAACGAAACTTTCGCTTGATGATGTCAAACATATTGAAACAGATGATATTGTTGTTTTGGAAAAAAGTAATATTAAAAAAATGAGTATAATAAATCCTGCTCACATTGACTTTAAGGTCAATCCTGACCCAAGGCTTTTTATGAGAGAGGATGATGAACATGATGAACTAATTCGGGAGAGTGAAGATATGACAGCCAAAAATATATGGGATAACATTCAGGTTGATGTTACCGCTAAATTTAATCAGGTTAAAATGAGTTTGGGCGAGCTTAGGCAAATGTCTGAGGGGTTGGTAATGGAACTTGATTCTATTTATGAAAATGATATTTTGCTTGAGGTTGAAGATAAAAATGTTGCAAAAGGCGAATTGGTCATTATAGGAGATAAGTACGGGGTTAAAATTACAGAAATTTTTGCCCAGCCCCGGGATGTAGAAAAAACAGTGAAAGACGATACGGAAGAACAGCCGAATGAGTTAGCTTCTGACGATGATGATTTTGATGTTAACGATTTCGATATAGATGAAGAAGAAATATAGGTAGGATTATGACGCAGTATATTATGGGGTTTGCTTTTTATACTTTGGGAGTGATAGGACTTCTGCTTATAGCTTATGTTGTGGCTAAAAATTATATGAACGGCGGTTTCCTTCAAAACAAGAAAAAATCTAATCTTACTATTGAAGAAAGTTTATCTTTAGCTCCGAGAAAGACTTTGTATATTATAAAAGTTTATGATGAAAAATATTTAATCTCTTCTGACTCCGATAAAACAACTATGTTGGCTAAAATCGGGGAAGAGAAAAAACAAGAGCTTGTGCAGGAGGAACACAAATCTGAAAAAGAGTTTAAAAATCCTCATAACAGCGTGATTTTGTCAATGCTTGAAAAGTTAAACAATGATAATTAAGGGGTAGTTAGATGGATGCTATGATAAAGGATTTAAATCCTATAATACAAATGCTTATACTGATGACGATATTTTCATTATTGCCGTTTGTATTTTCTTGTTTGACAAGCTTTTTAAGGTTTATAATTGTATTTTCTATATTAAAAACAGCGCTCGGGACACAGCAGGTTCCTCCGGGGATTATAATTATAGGCTTGTCTATGGTTATGACGCTTTATACCATGGCGCCGGTTTTTACAAAAATGTATGAGGCGGGATATACACCGTATCAAAAAACACAGAATATTTTAGTGGCAATTCAGGAAGGGTCTGAGCCGCTGAAAGAATTTATGATGAAACAGACAACACAGCAGGATTTGGCATTTTTTATAGAGCTTAGAAAACAAACTCCGCCTAAAACACCTAAAGATGTTAGTATCCTTGATGTTGCTCCCGCCTTTATGGTAAGTGAGCTTAAAAAATCGTTTGAAATAGGGTTTGTTATTTTTGTGCCTTTTGTAATTCTTGACCTGGTCGTTGCAAATATTCTTTTGGCACTCGGTATGATGATGTTATCGCCTACCATTGTTTCGCTGCCGTTTAAACTGCTTATATTTATTGCGGTTGACGGCTGGGGGATGATTGTAAACGGCTTAATAAACAGCTTTAATTGAGGTTTGAGATGGAAGTTTTACTGGAACATTTAGGTCGCGGTTTTATAAATATGTTGTTGATAGCAATGCCCTGTGTGTTAATAGCGGCGGGGGTAGGGCTTGTTATAGGTATTTTGCAGGCGGTTACCTCTGTTCAGGAACAAACTATTGTTGCCGCGCCTAAAATTTTGGGCGTATTTTTGGTTATTATGCTTTTGGGCGGCTTCTTTGCGAAAATTATGACAGATTATTTAAAAGAATCTGCAAACTTGGCGTTTAATGTTATTACGAAAGAAGAAGATTATGTTTTGGATTCTCAAGGTTATGCAGGGCTTAACCTTGATACTAAAAATAATTATATGGAAGGAAGGCAGTCAGATACCGATAAATTAATGAAGCGTCCCGGGAAACCTCCTTACAGCGAATATCAGCAAAAGCCTGTGTTCCAAAAAACAAACTCTGAGGCAAATTCAAGACCTAATCTGGTAGAAACCAAAAAAATAATTAACGGTAATTAAAGGCGGTGTTTATGTTTTCTAAAATTTGTGAAAAATTAATGATAGTTTTGGCCGTTGCTTTGTTTATTCAATCCGTTGTTTTTTCACTGGAAATGAAGGCTATGCACTTAAACAAAAATCAACTTTATGTGCTTGATTTTGATGATGAAATTGAGTTTCTTAACAATGATAACAAGGTGCTTGACGCTCAAATTATGAATACCATTTTTGATGATAAAAAACGATTGATATTGAAGTTAAAAGAAGATAAGCCTACTGTTTTGCAGGTAAAAACAAAAAATCATTATTATAATTATGAGGTAGGGTTTGTTAGGACGGATGATACAATTGAGAATTTAACCGTTATAGATGTTCCTCCTGCAAATGATGGTGACCTGATAATTGATTTGCCGCCCGCTTTGGGAGAAAAATAGTGGAGACCTTTTTAGCGTTTTTTAAACATTTTCCCGAGTTTAATAATGCGCTTGTCGCAGGATTGTTGATTTTTGCAAGATTTATGGGGTTTATCAGGTTCGCCCCGGTCATAAGTAGAAAAGAGGTGCCTACTATTGTTAAGCTTGCCTTTGCGCTTATTATGTCGATTATCTTTGTCGGAATATTAAAAATAGAGCCTATGCCCGCTGATTTCCCCTACGCTTTAGGGCTGCTAATCAATGGGGTTTTAGGCGCGTTTATGGGTTTTGTGGCTTCCGCTATTTTTGCGGCGGTGTCAGCAGGCGGTGATATGATTAATATGCAGATGGGGTTGTCTTCCGCTACAATGTTTGACCAGTCTACAAGGTCGCAAAGTTCTTTGCTCGGAAGTTATTTTAATTTGTTGGCGGCTGTTATTTATGTCAATATAGGCGGTATATATTGGTTGATTATGGCTTTTGAAAAATCATTCGAGCTGTGCGGAATTTTTGCTGTTTCGTTTAATATGGTGCAATTTGCTTCACCTGATTATCTGGTTGCTATAACCGCTAACGTTCTATATGTCGGTTTGCAAATCGCCGCACCTATTTTGCTTGCTTCGTTGGGGCAGGATATAATACTCGGTATTATTTCAAGAACAGCTCCTCAGGTTAACGTTTTTCAACTGAGTTTTTTGTTTAAACCCGTTCTTGGCGCTATGATTTTAATTTTTATTCTTCCGACGCTGCTTAATGTTATTCAGGATTATTTTGCCAGCTATCAGAATATTATTAATTTTTAAAGATTTTTAGTATTCATCTTTTGAGAAATCGAATTTATGTATAACTTTTAAAAATGCCTGCACAACATTGTAGTCGAATTGTTTGCCTGCGTTCTCTTTAATTATTTCGACGGCTTTTTCAGACGATAAATCGCTTCTGTACGCTCTTGTTGATGTCATACTGTCAAAGCTGTCTGCCAGCGCTATAATTCTTGCTCCTATCGGGATTTGTTCACCAGTGAGTTTGTCGGGATAACCTGTACCGTCGTACCTTTCATGGTGGGCTTTGATTATCTTTACTACGCTGTCAAGCTGCTTGATATTGCCGAGAATATTTACGCCAAAGTCAACGTGTTTTTTGATTACTTCGTATTCTTCCGGCGTTAGTGCTTCTGTTTTGTTTAAAATATCTTCGCATACCCCTATCATTCCTATGTCATGCAAGAGTCCCGCCACTTCGATTTTGCTAAGTTCTATGTCTGACAGACCCATCTCTTTGGCGATTTCTATTGAATATACACAAACTCTTTTGCTTCGACCCGATGTATATTTATCTTTGGCATCAAGCGCTTCGGTAATTGCTGTAATTGTTCCTGAAAATAAATCTTTGAAGTCTTTTATAAGTTTTTGGTTTTCATAGGTCAATTTATTTGCTTCAAAGGCTTTTTCCACAGTTAGTAAAACTTCTTCAGGCATCCATGGTTTTTTTATGTACCTGTAAATTTTGCCTGAGTTGATAGCATCTATTAAAATAGGAACTTCGCTGTATGCCGTGATAAGAATACGGATGATTCCGGGGAAGTGGTCGTTCACTTCTTTTAGAAGTTCTACTCCGCTCATTTGAGGCATTTTATGGTCCGAGATTATCATGTCAAATTCAGGGTCTTTTTTTAAAATTTCCAAAGCGGCTATGCCGTTATCTGCTGTAACTACGGTGTAATTCCTTCTTAAAGTTCGATTCAGAAGCTGCAGATTATTCTCTTCATCGTCTACTGCTAAGATTTTATACTTCATTTTTTGCCTTTCTTTTAATTCCGTCTAAAGGAAGGGTTACAGTAAATTTACTCCCTTTGTTAACTTCACTTTCTATATCAATCTTACCGTTGTGTGTTTCTACAATTTTGTAAGTGATTGACATGCCCAGTCCCGTACCTTCTCCTACAGACTTTGTGGTAAAAAACGGTTCGAAGACTTTTTTCAGGTTTTCTTTCGGAATACCCACTCCCGTGTCCTCAACTTCTACTATTATGTTGTTATTTTCAAATTTTGTCCTTATAAAGATATCACCTTCGTTTTTTATTGAGCCTATGGCATTGTCAATAAGGTTTACAAAAACCTGATTGATTTGTCCTCCAAAACAGTCTATTTTGGGTAAATCAGAATATTCCTTATGTACCCTTATGCGTGTTTTATATTTGTTATACAAGATATTAAGTGTTGTATTGAGTTCTTTATTTATATCAATTTCATTGATTATCATTTCTTCCGCTCTTGAGAAATTCTTCAAATCGCTTACGATATTTTTGGTGCGGATGGTGCCTTCGCGGCAGCTTTTTATCAGGTCGGGAAGGTCTTCTTTAATATACGAGTATTCTTTTTCTTCAAGTAATTTTTTAATCTCGTTTCTTTGACCTTCACTTAACTCAGGTTCGCATAGTTTGAATTTTTCTATTATATCTATTAAATCCTGGGAATAGTTGCTAAGGTGCATTAAGTTGCCGTAAATAAAGTTGATGGGGTTATTTATTTCATGGGTTATACCTGCTACAAGCTCGCCTAAAGAGCGCATTTTTTCGCTGTGAACTACCATTGCCTGAGCTTCCTGCAGCTCTTTGTAAGCCGATTTCAGTTCTTTATTCTTTTGTGAAATTTCTTCCGTTCTTTCTCTTATCCTGTCTTCCAAAGATGTATGAATTCTGTCTATCATCGATGCCATATCGTTAAAGGCACTAACCAGTATGTTTAATTCACCATAGGGGGTATAAGGGATTTTGTGCTTCAGGTTGCCTTTTGCCAAAACATGAACCCCTTTTGTAAGTTCGTTTATAGGTGATATTACAATTTTGAACATTAAGATGGCTATAAATGAGCTTAATAGGACAAAACCTAAAACAATAGCAGAATTCGTTTTTACTAAATCATCAATTGCGTAGGTTATTCCTGTTTCTATTGTATAGGCAACTACAACTTTTTTTCCGTTTACTTCGCTTTCCGTGAAACTGAGTTTCGTCGCAAAAGGGTATTTATCCTGATATATTTTTGTTATTTCTTCTATGGTATAGGCTTTGCCTTCAAGGTCGGGAAGGTCAGACCAGGTGATTTTATAAGAATCAGGCGATTTGTATACAACAACAAAACTTACGAGAGTGTTATTTTTTAATTTGTTTGAAATTTCTTCAAGTATTTCAAAATTGTTGCGGTTTATACTTTCTTTGGTTGCTGAAAATATTATGTTTGAAATAGCCGAATTGGTGAATTTTTTCTCTGTAAGACTTATCTGGCTGAGCTTTTGAGATACGGACATGTAGTAAGAGCTTAATGATAATACAGTTAAGAGCATTACTACATTCATTAGAATAAAAAATAGTATGCCTAAACTTATTCTCTGCTTTTTAAAAAAAAGAACTATTTTATCAACCATATATCACTCTATTATTTTCTTTTCTACAGGTTCTTCGGGGTATGAGCCGGCGTCAAATTGATTTTCTGCATTGTAATAATCCCCGTCATTTATATTTGATGTTTCTATAAAACTTGATTTTTTTATTATCTCATCAGGCTTGATTAATAAATCGTCTATATACCTTTGCTGCGGTAGGCTGTTAAAAATTTTTGTGTCGCTTTTTGATTGTTCAAGAACCCTTCCCAACAAATAACCTATTGCGGCGGTAACAATACAGGCGGGAACCATTACCTGTAATGCTCTTATCATAGTATAAATATCAATGGTCTTGTTGGCAATGACAGTTGAAGCTACTATTATTATGATGGTTAAGGCAAAAAACGCCAATGCAAAAGTCTTGCTCATATCTTACCCTTGTTTTGTTTGTTTTTCTTTAATGTTTAGAGCCGCTTCGTGGGCTAATATGTAAATACTGCAAGATTTAAAATTTTTCATATACCAGGCACAATCTTCTTGCTGACAAACAATAATATTTTCACCGCCCGCACTCATTAAAGGGCATTTAGGAATAGCCAAAATTTTCTCCAATATCTATTTCGGATACTCCTACATTATACTGTATAAGTTTGTGCTTTGGCAAGTTAAGCGCGTAAAATCAGTAATAAATCCAGGATATAATATAATCCGCAATGAGTATGATAACAGTTGTCCAAATGGCGGATTTTGTAACGGCTTTGCCGACATTTGCAGCTCCGCCCGTTGTGTTTAATCCCTGAGTTGAACATACAAGCGCCATTATAATCCCGAATACAAAGGCTTTCAGCAGACAGATATAAACATCCTTTGTTTGGGTATATAACCAAACGGCATTGAAAAATCTTTGAGGATGAAGATTTATGCTTAGCTTTGCTATAAACATCCCGCCTATCAGCCCTGTCAACTGTGCCAGAATAGTTACCAAAGGCACCATCACAGCGGCTGCTATTACTCTCGGTAAAACAAGATACGCTAACGGGTTCACAGATAAGACCTTCATCGCATCGACCTGCTGTGAGATTTTCATATTTCCTATTTCAGATGCTATGGCGGTTCCTGCACGGGCTGAAATCGCAAGCGCCGTAAAAACGGGAGCTAATTCTCTTACAAGGGTGATAGAAACCAGCCCTCCAACATAAGCTTCGCCCCCGGACATATAAAAGTATCTTGCAAGCTGCAGCGAAATTACAGCTCCCGTTACAAATATGATTATCAGTGAAATTCCTACGGAATCATAACCTATACTTGCCGCTTGGATTATGGTATTTTTCCAGTTTACTTTGCCTTCAAGCAGATATTTTATTGAAAAAATCAGGTTAATTACACATTGCCCGATGAATTCAAGAATGGATTTAATTATCATAAACTCCTACGCACCAGTGTTTGTATTGTTCCACATTGCCTTTTACCAGTTCAAAATATAAGGTTTGTATTTTTTTACTTATTTCACCAACTTCGCCTGTGCCTATTTTGCGGTTATCTATTTTTGTGATAGGGCTTACCTGTGCGCCTGTTCCGCAATAAAAGGCTTCATCAGCTATATAGAGTTCGGTTCTGTCTATTTCTCTTTCTATTACTTCAAGCCCGAGTTCTTTTTGCGCTACTTCTTTAATGGTATTTCTTGTTACGCCGACTAAAATATTATCGGTTGTTTTTGTAGTGATAAGTTTCCCGTCTTCTATAAGGAATAAATTCATTGCGCTGCCTTCGGTTACATTACCAGCTTCTGATAAAACTATCGCATCGTCAAATCCTGCAAGTTTGGCATCAGTAACAATAAGAGCCGTGTTTGCGTAAGCTCCGCTTACTTTGGCTCGTGGAGGAATTGCATTATCTTCTACTCTTCTCCAGCTTGATACGCATACGCTTAAGCCTTTTGATAAATCACAATATTGACCTAACGGGGTTGTAAAAATTAAAAATGAATCGGGGTTATCAAGCAAGCCGGGTCCCACTTTTTCTGCGGTTTTAAATATGGTGGGTCTTATGTAGGTATCTGTTTCAGGTGCGTTTTTTTTGAGCAATTCTACCGTTATATCACACATATCCTGCACGGAATAGGGTACTTGCATATGCATTATTTTGCAGCTGCGCAAAATTCTTTCATAATGCTCTTTCATTCTAAAAATGTACAGTTGCTTGTTTGTTTCGTTCCAATACGCTCTTATACCTTCAAAAACAGATGTTCCATACAAAAAAGCATGAGTTCTTACGGGGAGTTTTGCGTCCTCATAATTCAAATATTTACCGTCTAAATAAACAATGTTCTTTGTGTTACTCATAATAAAAACCCCCTTATGTTCTAACACTTACTTTTATAATCTATAACAAAATTCAAAAAAGTTAAAGTTTTTAACAGTTTTAAAAAATACTCCACATTCATGTTGTCTTGATAAAAAAATTAGGCTAAAATTGTGAAATTCCTAAAAAAGAGTATTTGAATGTGAATTGTTTTGAAAATCATACCGAATTGGATTTTATATGGGAAGTCAGTCGGTCTTTGACCTGTAATCTTGCTGTTGAAGATATTTTTGCAAATTTATATTCTATTTTTGAACAGTATCTGTGTTTGAATGATTTCAATATTATTTTACGTGATGAAAGTCAAAACAGTTTTAAATTTTATGACCGCCAATGGGAAATTATGTCGGATAAACGCATTTCCCAATATGAAGCGGTTTATTCAACGCTTACTTCTACAATTCGTTTGAACTTTTTGTTAAACGGTATGTCGATTGTTATTAATGATGATTTTGATATTTCTTACAAAATTGAGCTTAAAAAAGGCAAAAATACGCTTTATATCCCTATGATGCAGAATTATAAGTGTATAGGTTTTTTAGAAATCATAATAGAAAATATAATACAGAGAATGCTTATAAAGAGTCAGGTTAAAACCTTCTTTGTACTCTCATCTCTTATCTCATCTACAGTCATTAATCAGGAATTGAATGCTAAAATCCTTAAGAGCGCTGATTTTTATAAAGCCCAGAAAAATATAGCAAAAATCCTCGAAACGCAGTACGATTATTCCTTCTTAATCCCTGTTATAGGCGAAATTCTTGATAATTTTGCCAGTGAATATTTTGTCTATATTTTTATGAGAGATGATGGTGATAATTTTGAACTTGCATGGCCGTTGCGCTACGATAAAAAACGTTTAAATCCCGTTTTGGAAAATATTGATTTAAAACAAAAAATTACTGTTTCCGGGGATAAAAAAATAGTTTTGTTCCCTATCTTTTTTGAAAATGCTCTGAAAGGCGCGATTATAATTGACGGAAAGCAACAATGTATTGCACAGGAAGATATAGATTATCTTTTGCAGCTTTCACAGCAGACTGCCACTACGCTTGATAAAGCAGGGGTTTATGCTGAAATTGAAAAATATGCAACGCAGGATGCTTTGACTGCTTTAAACAACAGGCGGTCATTGGATTTAAGAATAGTGCAGGAAATTGCTATTGCGCACAGGAAAAATTTGCCTTTATGCGTTATGATGTTGGATGTGGACTATTTCAAAAAAATCAACGATACTTACGGGCATTACGTAGGAGATGTGGTTTTGAAGGAATTTTCCAAAATTATAAAAGATGAAGTGCGTGAATACGACTTTGCAGCAAGGTACGGCGGAGAAGAATTCTTTATGATTTTGCCTTCGACTACTATTGAAGAAGCGGAGATAGTGGCAAACAGGCTGAAAGGCCGTATAGAAAATATGGACTTTGATATTTCCAAATTCAATGCAAAGCAAAGTTCTTTGAAAATTACAACAAGTATAGGGCTTGTAAAACTTCATCCTAAGGAGGATATGAAGGCTTTATACCAACGGGTGGATAATGCGCTTTATCAGGCTAAAAAAGGCGGAAGAAACAAGGTAGTTGTATTATGAGAAAGTTTATTTATTTTATAATTTTGATTTTAGCTGTGATGATTCCCATGCGAAGTCTTTTTGCTGTAGAATACACTCCAAAATACCATAACAATATTAAAAATTACGGTATAGGGCTGTATTTTGCTACAGGAGCGGTTACAATTTATGAGCAGCCTGATGAAAAAAGCCGTGTGCTTGAAAAAATGAATTGGGATAATAAAAGTGTTTATACTTTGGCGGGAACTCAAAAACCTCAGAACGTATTTGCTGTTTTTTCTCCTAAAAAAGGTATGGCGGGTTTTATCGCTCTTGATGAAGAGGAAACTTCTTATACTAAAATTATTTACAATGGACAGTCAAACTTAAGCGGATGGATAAAAAACGACCCTGATTGCAGAGTTTTTTATTGGGGGGAATTGTTTCAAAAATTCGGTTCCGCAAGGGGGCTATATTTCTTTGCCGATACCAGAAAAGAAGATAGAATCTTAAGGCTTACTCCGCAGGAAGACGGCGCAATCAGCTATGAATTTTTGTACCCTAAAGCTGTTAAAGCCCAATTGGTTAGAGGTAACTGGGTTCTTTTGAGAGTAGGCGAATACGACGGAACTCAAAAAATAGGTTGGTTTAAATGGCGCAACGCCGACGGTACCCTAAATATGTTTTTGAATATTGAAGATTAGCCTTAAAGTTAGATAACGGACTAAAAAATTTTTATCGGTCATTATGCTATAATTTCATTATGCAGCTTTAGACTTGAGGGTTGAGATGATGAAATTAATAAGGGTATTTTTAATTGTTTATACGGTTTTGTTTTTAAACTTTTCGCAAAGCTATGCCTCTGTGTGCGAAAACATAAACCAATACAGGCTTAAGAGCGGACAAAAAGTTATTATTGTTCCGCAAAAAAATAACCCGTCTGTGGTTGTGGAATCTTTTGTAAATACCGGTTCTAAAAATGAAACAGAAGTTAATAGCGGAGTGGCGCACTTTTTGGAGCATTTGTTTTTTAAAGGAACTACAAATAATAAACGCGGTGAGTTTGAGAAGATTTTAGAAACAAAGGGCGGCGTCTTTAACGCTGCTACAAGCAAGGATTATACTTATTATTATGTAAAAATAGCGGATAAATATCTGGATGATGCGATAAGGCTTCATTCCGATATGCTTTTAAACATAGCAATTCCCCCGGAAGAGCTGAAAAATGAGAGAAAAGTTGTTTTGGAAGAAATTACCCGTTCTAAAGATAACCCTTCGCAAAGAGTGTTTGAAAATTTTCAATCAATTGTTTATCAGGATAGCAGATACGTCAAGCCTGTTTTGGGTTCTGCGGATGTAATTGCAAATATTTCAAGGGAAGAAATATTTAATTTTTATAATAAATACTACACCCCTTCCAATATGACAACAGTTATTGTAGGTAACGTTGATCCCGAAAAAACACTTAAAAAGGTAGCTGATGCTTTTGCCTGCGCGAAAAAACGACCCTCAACCTTAACTGCTCCGAAACCTCAAAAAATGCCGCAAAATAAGCGTCAAATTATCGAAAAAACCGACACAAATTCAATTTATATGGTTTACGGCTATAATACAAAGGACTCTGTAAAAAATAAAAAAGAAGACTATACTCTTGATATTTTGGGAATGATTTTGGGCGGTTCGGGCGAATCCTCCAAGCTTTACCAAACTTTGAAAGAGAAGGAAAATCTTGTGCAGAATATTTCCGCAGGTAATTTTACGCTGAAAGATGACGGGTTCTTCTACGTGTTTTCTGTTTATAACCCTAAAAACAAGGATATTGTTCTTGAAAAAGTAAAACAGGAAATTGCGAAAATTAAAAAAGAAGGGGTTAAGCCGGAGGAGCTTCAAAAAATTAAAAATATATACAAAAGAGAATTTATTTATTCCAACGAAAAAAATGATGAGATAGCCTTTATTCTTGGTTATTCAGAAACGGTCGGCACGGGAGTAAAAGAGTATTGTAATTATCTTAATGTCGTTGACAGCATAACAACCGATGATATTAAAACTGCCGCTAACCGTTATTTGGACGATGAGAAGGCTTTTTTATCGATAGTTGCACCCAACGGGTATGTTGAAGCTGCAAATAAAAATACCGCTGCAAAAACAGCTTCACCCAAAGTACAATTTTTGGAAGAGTATAACGGCATTAAAAAATACAAACTTGAAAACGGTGCAATTGTTCTTTTAAACAAATATGACAGCAATGATATTGTTGCTTTGAAAATTTATTTGAAAGGCGGGCTTTTGACCGAGCCAAAAGCGGGAACATCTGACATTCTTGCTTCCACGATTGCTAAAAGCACAAAAAACAGAACCAATATGCAGCTAAATAATGATATGGAAAATATTGGCTCTTATATCGGAGTAAGCGCTGCTAAAGAGTTTTTTGAAATTTCAATGAAAACAACTTCTCAGGATTTTGATAAGGCTTTTGAGGTTTTACAGGATGTCGCGGAAAATCCGCTTTTTGAAGAAAAATATATCATAGACGTTAAAAAAGACACACTTTATAATATAAAAACATCGCGTGATAAGCCTAAAAACATCGCCTTTGAGGAGTTTAATACGGCGCTTTTTGCTAATTCCAAACTGCTTTATACGGGTAAGCTTTTAGAAAAAACAGTTCCTTCAATAAACAGGCAGGATGTTATTCGGGTATACAAAACTACATTTGACCCTTCCAATATGCTTGTAAGCGTGGCGGGCGATTTTGATGAAAATGATGTGCTGGCAAAGTTTTCATCTTTTAAACATAACCCTGATTTTGTGCCTGTTGAGCAAAGTAAATTAAAAATCAAAGCGCCTGCGTTGACATCAAATAAAATCGTAAAAACAGCAAAAGATTCACAGGGGGCATGGCTTGTTTTGGGCTGGTTGACCGACGGGTTTTTAAACGAAAAAGACTACGCTGCTTTGAAGGTGGCAAGCACTTATTTAGGGTCGGGTTTTACGTCTAAGCTTTTTATAAATTTAAGGGAAGAAAAAGGGCTTGCTTATGAGTTGGCATCGAGTTTTTCTTCAGGCTATAACACAGGGGTTTTTATGATGTATATAGGCACAAACCCTGCTAATTTACAGGAGGTTAAAACAGACTTTTTAAAAGAAATTGACTATTTAAAAACAAAGCCTTTGACTCAAAAAGAGCTTGAAGACACTAAAACCAAACTTATAGGGCGTTATATGCTTGCTCAGGAAACAGCGGAAAATAAGGCATTTTTGAACGGGTATTGGGAAAACTTTGACAAAACTTACAAATTTAAGGATGATTATGTTAAATTAATACAATCAGTTTCTGTTCAGGATATAATGCATGTGGCTGATAAATATTTTTCTAAACCTTATGTAATGAGTGTGGTAGGTGAAGAAGAATTTGTTAAAAATATAGATAAGGAATAATGAAACAATGAAAGTAAGTGTAAAAGTCCCTGCAACTTCTGCAAATATAGGACCGGGCTTTGACTGTTTTGGGATAGCGCTTCCTATGTATAATATTGTTACCATTGAAGAATTGGTTGACCCGAATGCGGGGATACAAATTAATGTGTTTTCTGATGAGTTTGATATAGGTGAATTTCATATTCCTACGGATAAATCTAATATTGTCTATCGGGCGGTAGATTTGCTTTTTACTTATATAGGGCAAACCCCCCATTCCATGAGAATTAATATCCAGTCAAATATCCCGCTGGCAAAAGGACTGGGTAGTTCCGCTTCGGTTATTGTAGGCGGATTGATGGCTACTAATGAGCTTTTGGGTTCGCCTGCCGATGAAGATACGATTTTGTCCATAGCAACAGAAATTGAAGGTCATCCGGATAATATTTCAGCTGCTGTTAAAGGAGGTTTTGTATTATCCAGCGCCGAAAGCGACGGCAGCGTAACAACAAGAAAACTTGATTGGCCAAGACAGTGGAAACTTTTAATAGGTATTCCGGATTATGAGCTTTCTACTTCTATTTCGCGTTCTGTCTTGCCCGAAAAAGTCAGTTTGTCTGATGCCGCTTTTAATGCAAGGCGGGCTGCTATGTTAGTTGAAGCTATACATTTAAAGGATGCTGCTTTGATGAAACTTGCAATGAAAGACAGGCTGCATCAGCCTTACAGAATGAAATTAGTTCCGGGGCTTGATGAAATTATCACTAATTTAAAACATGTCGATAATGTTTTGGGCTGTGCGCTAAGCGGTGCGGGTCCGAGTATTTTGGTTGTGTGTTCTGATAGTGAGCTTGGCGATGTTAAAAAAATAATTAAAGAAACCTGGAGTAATTACAGTGTTAATACTGATATAAGGGTAGTGGATGTAGAGCCTAACGGCGCAAAATTATTATAAAACAAGGGGTGTAAATGGAAGAAATAAGCGCATATAAGTTTGCTTGTACTATTGCAAGAGCTTTGGATAATAAAAAAGGATATAATATTGCGATTTTAAACATAAGCAATGTGTCCGTTTTAGCTGATTATTTTGTTATAGTCAGCGCTGATACCTCTACTCAGGTTAAAGCGATGAGCGATTTTGTAAAAGATAAAGTTAAAGAGCTTTTTAACAGAAAACCCTGCGGTGATGAAAAAGATACAAAAAACAGATGGAATTTGTTGGATTACGGCGATGTGGTTGTTCATATTCTTCATAGAGAAGAGCGTGAAACTTATGCTATAGAGAAGTTTTGGAATCACGCTTTTACGGTGGAAGAAGAAAAATGGATGATTGAATCCGAGATTTTTCAGGATATGCTTTTAAAGTAACAATACTGACCGCTACTTAAGGTGCTTTTATCAGCTATCATTTATAAAATATATCGGAAATAGTTAAAACAGTAAGCACACCTATAACCATTAAAGTTACTAATTTATTTTTCCTCTCTAAACTCTTCAGTCTCTATCTCGTCTTTAGCCGAACCAAGTCTGTTATCAAAAGATTTAAAAAAATTTGTGTTAAAATGGCACTGTGAAAAATAAAAGGAAGCAAAATGCAAAATTTAGAGTTATACCTAGAAAAAAAATTTTTTAAACGAAGGCTCGATTATTTAAATAAAAAATATAAAAATAAACCGATTTTGGTATACGGATGCGGTAGCTTTTTTGAAACCATTGCAAAAAATTATGATTTAAATACACTAAACATCGTTGCAATAAGTGATAAACGTTTTAAAAAAGAAACAACTATAGAATTGAATTCTGTACAATATAGAGCAATTCCGGCAGATGCTATAAAGAATGAAAATTCAGATTATATTTTAGTTGGCACATTTGACCCTAATCCTGTTATCAGAAGTTTAAAACGAGATTATAAAGTTAAAAATATTGAACCTTTCCTGCCAAACAACCCCAAATTAAGTTGGATTAAAATTCTTTCCCGCACACAACTTATGCGTATAACATTTGTCAAAAATTATATTAATTTTAAAAAGCGCAATCTGTTTTATTTAATTGATGGAGATGGAAATAAAAAACTATATCCTAAAATCAACGGGCTTGATGTCCATTTTGACGGAAATGGCTCAAAAGTTGTTATATATGGAAGCCCGATGCCAAGATTCTTGAACTTTAAAATCAAATGTAAGAGCAATACGCTAGTTAAAATAAACAGTTCTTCTTATCTAATCCAAAATACAACCTTAAATCTTGATGCAAAAAAATCGAAAATTTTGATAGATAAAAATTTTTCAATTAATGGCGGCGTTTTTCTTATAAATTATGATGCGGTAAACACCAAAATAGTTATAGGTGAAGATTGTATGTTCGGTTGGGATATACTACTGCGGACAAGTGATGCACATGTCATTTATGACAATAATTCAAAAGAAATTATCAATCATCCCGGAGATATTATAATAGGTAATCATGTGTGGATTGCCGCAAAATCTAATATTCTTAAAAATGTAATTTTGCCTAATAATACAATTGTTGGTACGTGTTCACTTGTAAACAAACAATTTAGTGAAGAAAATACATTAGTAACCGGAACTCCGGCAACAGTCAAAAAAAAATTTGTAAACTGGTCTAGAGCCAATTCTGCGAATTATATAAAACCAGAAAACTTGATTGGTCAAGATAGTGGAAACTTTTAATAGGTATTTCGGACTATGAGCTAAGCGGTGCAGGTCCGAGTATTTTGGTTGTGTGTGAGCTTAGCGATGTTAAAAAAATAATTATGTTATAGTCAGCGATGATATTTGAAATCACGCTTTTACGGTGGAAGAAGAAAAGTGGATGATTGAATCCGAGATTTTTCAAGATATGTTGATGAGATAAAGGAAATATAATAATAGTTTCCTTTAAACCCTTTTATTTTATCCTGATTTCCTGTAATATTAAGATAATAGTTTTTAAGAGTTTATCATGTCCGATAATTTAAAATATAAGAGGGTATTATTAAAAATCAGCGGCGAAGCCCTTATGGGTGAGCAGGGCTTTGGGATTGACCCTAAAGTGGTCAGCGAGGTAGCGCAGGAAATTAAATCAGCGCATGATTTAGGCGCTCAGATTGCAATTGTTGTTGGCGGCGGAAATATTTTCCGCGGGGTGCAGAACTGTACTAAACTCGGCATGCCTCAGGCTTCTGCCGATTATGTGGGAATGCTTGCCACTGTTATGAACGGGGCTGTGCTTCAATCCATGCTGCGCAACATTGATATTCCCTGCAGGCTTATGAGCGCTATTTCTATGAATGAGATTGCAGAGCCTTATTTGAGGTTTAAAGCTATAAGACATTTGGAAAAAAATCGTGTGGTTATTTTTTCGGCCGGAACAGGCAATCCGTTCTTTACGACAGACACCGCCGCAGGTTTGAGAGCGGCTGAGATTGACGCTAATCTTATGCTTATGGCAAAGAATAAAGTTGACGGAATATACGATTCCGACCCTAGAATTAATCCTGACGCGAAAAAATTTGAAACTCTGACTTACGAAGAGCTTATAAAAAAAGATTTAAAGATTATGGATACATCCGCTGTTTCTCTTTGTAAGGAGAATAAAATCCCGTTAATTGTATTTGATTTTGCTTTAAAGAACGGTATTACTAAGATAATTTCAGGTGAAAATATAGGTACTTTTGTAGGAGAATAACTATGAGCGTTGAAGAAATTCTGATAAACGGCGAAGAAAAAATGGAAAAAGCCGTTAACAATTTAAAAAGAGAATACGGTAATGTCAGAACCGGCAGAGCCAATCCTTTGATTTTAGAAAAAATCAGCGTTGAGTATTATGGTGTACCTACCCCTTTAAGACAAGTTGCCAATGTTTCCGTGCAAGACGGTCAAACTCTTGTGATTTCTCCTTTTGATAAAACTTTGGTACATGAGATAGAAAAATCCATTGCCAAATCTGATATAGGGATTACACCTAACAGTGACGGTACTTGTGTAAGAATGACATTTCCTCCTTTAACGGAAGACAGAAGAAAAGAAATCTCCAAGCAGGTTCGCAAAACCGCAGAAGAATCAAAAGTTGCTATAAGAAATATCAGACGCGACATGACAGATGAGCTGAAAAAAGTTGAAAAAGCCGATAATTTATCAGAGGACGAAGTTAAAGATACCCAAAATGAAATTCAAAAATTAACCGACAAATTTACTAAGATTATTGACAATTTATCTGATGAAAAAGAAAAAGAGGTATTAAAAGTATAGTGAAAAGGGTAATTACGGCGTCAATATTTTTAGCGGTTATATTGGCTTCTATTATTATAGGAAGCTGGGCTTTGGCTTTATTTTTATTAACTATTATGTTTTTTGGTATGAAAGAGCTTACAAATATGATGTATGCAAAAGCCCTCCATCCCAACAAACAAATTGCCTATATCAGCTGTGTTTTGTATACCTTAATAGGGTTATTTAACAGGTGGGATTTATTTGTAATAGTAACTGTTTTTTGTTCTATTTACGCTTTTATCGCTATACTAAAACGCGGACCGAAGGCCAGGGTCATTGATATAGGGGCAACTCTGCTTTGCTTTATTTATGGCGGTGTATTGCCTGTCCATTTCTTATTTTTGAGGAATATGGATGCAGGGCAGTTATTGTTCTATAATTTTAACTTCGATAATTCTATTGCTTACGTTTTTCTTATGGTTATAGGAATAACAATGACCGATGTTTTTGCTTATTACATAGGTAAAAATTTCGGCAAAACGAAGCTCTGGCCCGAAGTAAGCCCTAAAAAAACGATTGAGGGTGCAGCCGGCGGTGCGCTCTTTGCCATCCTTGCATGTCTTGTGATTGGTTATTTTATAAATTTGAGTTTTTGGCAGTCATTTTTTGCAGGTGTGATTATTACAGCCAGCGCTCAATTTGGTGATTTATTTGAATCTATGATTAAACGTGATGCGGGTACTAAGGATTCGTCCGATATTCTTCCCGGGCATGGCGGTTTCCTTGACAGGGCTGATAGTTACATATTTACTGTAGCTGCGACTTATTATTACTTTTATTACTTTGTTGCCTATCCGATATTTTTAGTAAGATGATGAACATTAACAGGCACGAACAGCTTAAACAATTTTTAGTCAAATCCGCTATTGAGTTTGATAATTTGGAGTTGCTGGACACGGCACTTACACATAGTTCTTTTTGCAGAGAAAGCGGTTGTGATTATATTACTTCTAATGAAAGGTTGGAGTTTCTCGGCGATGCTGTTTTGAAACTTGTCATTAGCGATTATTTATACAAGCGTTTTGCTTCGTATAATGAGGGTGAATTAACAAAAATCCGCTCTGTTGTTGTTAGCGATGAAATCCTGGAAAAATTGGCACTTAAAATAGGCCTGCCTGATTATCTGAAACTTGGTACCAATGAAGAAAAAAATGACGGCAGATACAGGGGTTCGACCCTTGCTTGCGCTTTTGAGGCTCTTTTAGGCGCATTGTACTTAGACGGAAAGCAAGTTCAGCTGGAAGAATTTTTGGTCAGCCTGCTTCATGAAGAAATAACGCTCGTTGATGAAGGACGCTCTATGGTCAATCATAAAGCTGTTTTGCAGGAATATTTACAGTCTGCTTACGGCGCTTTGCCGGAGTATATTGTAGTAAACGAGGAAGGTCCTCCGCACAACAAAATTTTTACCGTAGATATTATCTTCGACGGTAAAAAACTCGGTACCGGAACGGCCAATTCTAAAAAATCAGCACAAAAACTTGCCGCACAGCAGGCATGTGAGGTTTTAAAATTAATCTAAATAAAAAGTTGTTACTATTTTGTAGGTTTCTTCCGCATAGGCTACAGCTTTATGCAGCGTTCCGCTTGTATGTGATAAGAAACATATAAGCTGTTGACATTCGTCTATAATTTCACGGTTGCAAATTCTGCTTGCGTCAGCCAAAGTCATCATTGCACGGTCAGGGTGTTCTGTAATATTCGGAACGCCTATCAGCTGGTCTTGTACGTCTGATGGTTGCTGACCTATGGTCTGGGGCAAAATAACCAAAAGGTTTTGCGGATTGGCTCTCATAGCGCCTCTTATAGCTGCGGCGTTAGTTCCGCTTGAACCTCCGCTGGTTATAATAGTATTCCCGTTATTGGCAAGCGCCCATGAAATTGTTTCAATAATCTGTTGGTGTGTTATAGGAAGGTTTCTGCTTCCGATTATAGCTATTTTTTTTGAAGACTGCTGAATTGTAGCAAGTTCATGTGCCAAAGCATCAGCTGTATCAGGGATATCATCTTTATCAACGCCGTCAAGCGGTACCATAATCGTGTTTTCTTTTTCGTCTGACATTTTTACTTTCCTATGTGTATCTACCAAATTAATAAGTTTCTTTAAGATTTTACCAAATAATCTGTTTTTTGTATATGATTTTATTATCATAGCACAATTTTGGGAATAGAAAAGAGTTAACATGGCAGAGCTTTTAAAAGGGTTAAATGAGCAGCAAAAACAGGCAGTAGTTAAATCAAACGGAATATTGCTTGTGCTTGCGGGTGCAGGAAGCGGCAAAACAAGGGTTTTGACAACAAGAATTGCTTATTTGGTTGAATCAGGGGTAAAGCCTTACAATGTTTTAGGGGTTACGTTCACCAACAAAGCCGCCAAAGAAATGAAAAACAGGCTTGAAAAAAATCTTGGCGAAGAAGTTGTCAGAAATCTTTGGGTAGGAACGTTTCATGGTATTTGCGGCAGGATTTTAAGGCAGGATATTGAAAGCTACAAAAACGAAGAAGGAATTTCCTGGAACAGAAATTTCACTATTTATGACCAGGACGAGTCCCTTGCTGTTATAAAAGCTGCATTAAAGCACTTGAACATGGATGATAAAATCTATAAGCCGAAAGTCTTGCAAATTGAAATCAGCAATGCAAAAAACAAAATGCTCAATGCTTACCAATTTGCCTGCAGGGCGCGTGATTACAGAACAGATAAAGTCGCACAGGTTTATGATTTTTATGAAAAAGCGCTTAGCGTAAATAATGCGCTTGATTTTGACGATTTGCTTTTAATGGCGGTTAATTTGCTTGAACAGAATGAGGAAATCCGCACTAAATATCATAATAAGTTCCGGCATATTTTGGTGGATGAGTTTCAGGATACGAACCTTGCGCAATATAAACTTATAAAATTGCTCTTCACTAACGCTAAGCCGGCAGAAGAATTGGATTTAAGCGAAACTTCGCTGTGTGTGGTAGGTGATGTTGACCAGTCAATATATAGCTGGAGAGGGGCGGACTATAAGATATTATTGAATTTTAGGTCTGATTTTCCCGAAGCCAAAATGATTAAACTTGAGCAGAATTATCGCTCAGTAGGCACTATTTTAGAAGCCGCGAATAAAATTATAAAGAATAATTTTGAGCGGGTAGAAAAGAATTTGTATTCTACAAAAGGGCGGGGTAAAAAAATAGAATGCTATGAGGCTGACGATCAGGCGCAAGAGGCTTATTATATTGCAAGACAAGTCAAAGACAACGGGCTTTCGCAACTGAAAAACACTGCCGTGTTATATAGAACAAACGCCCAAAGCCGCGCTATTGAAGAAGCCTTTATGTCTTCGTCTATTCCTTACCGTATGGTAGGAGGGCTGAAGTTCTACGAAAGAAAAGAAATTAAGGACATTGTTGCTTATTTAAGATTGGTCTACAATCTGTCTGATAATCAAGGGCTGAAACGTATTATAAACGTTCCAAAACGTTCAATAGGTCCCACTACGGTTAAAAAGCTTGAAGAATTGGCGTATAAAAATTCCACAAGTATGTTTAGTATTTTGGGTGAGCTGGAGAATGTTGAAGAGTTTTCCGCCGCAACCAAAAAACATCTGCAAGGGTTCAGAAACCTTGTATTGAGTCTTGTTAAAAAACAAAAGGAGTTTTCTTTGAGTGAGTTTATATCAGAGCTTTTGCTTGATACTTTGTACATTAAAGAACTTGAAGATGAAGGAACGGAAGAAGCTCAGGTCAGAATTGAAAACATTCAGGAATTTATAAACGTTGCAAGAGAATTTGAAGAAATTGCGCAGGAAAATGAATTTGGCGAATTTTTGGCGCAAGTAGCCTTGGTTAGTGATGTAGATGAAATTGATGAAGCATCTGACGCTGTTACTTTGATGACTTTACACTCTGCTAAAGGTTTGGAGTATCCGGTTGTGTTTTTATCGGGTTTGGAAGAGGGGATTTTTCCTCATTCGCGTTCTTTAAACAATAATTCCGAAATGGAAGAAGAAAGGCGCCTGATGTACGTCGGGATAACCCGTGCCGAAGAAAAACTTTATATTACTTACGCAAGAAGACGTCAAATGTGGGGTGAATACAGGTATGGAGAACCCAGCAGATTTATATCGGAAATACCTGATAATCTTGTAAATTCGAATATCTCCCAAACGTCGCCCGCTGCTTATCGCCCCTCTACATTCGGCGAAGCTGTAAAATCCCTAAACCAAAAAAGACAAGGTTATGACAATGATAATCCTGTGTCTTCGTCTTTCGGAAAAAACTTTGTACCGCCTTTTAAAAAAGAAACATCCGCTGCAGGAGGATTTGGTAAGAATTTTGAACCTCCCGTATTAAAGAAAAAAACAACGGAAAAAGGGACTAAAAAAGAGTTTAAAAATATGATAAACGGTATTGAACAGGCAAGAGCTATAGCTCAAAAATTAAAAGAGCAGAAAAATAATCAAATGAATGATGAGATTGATATTGAGCATACATATTCTTTTAAAAACGGTGATGTCGTTATGCACGAAAAATTCGGCATAGGCAAAGTGCAGGGCGCCATTACTATCGGCAAATCGATTTTATATAAAATCGATTTTGACAAAAACGGAATAAGGGCAATAGATGCACAGTTCAACAGACTTATGCCGGTTGAGTAATATTACAAAAATATTAAGGCTTTGACTAATTTGATTTTTCCTGTATCCTTATTATGCGGAGCAGGAACTCTGGAGAAGTCAGATGAGCGAATATTTATCAAAAGAAGAAATAAAAAAATGGCGAAGTTCGGTTGAGAAAATTACGCTTGAAGAATATGCGCAGCGCCTTGGCAAGAAAATTCAGGAAGAAAAGAAAACCAACGATTTGGCTGATATGTTGTACCAGACATATAACCCCAGAGAAACTTCTTCATTTAATACAATGACTAAACTTGAAAAAATTGACCTGACTCCTAAATTATCTAAAACAGAAGCTAAACATAAAAAAAATGATGAGCTTAAATTTGATGATTTTGCTGAACTGCCGGAACATGATGCTTTTGATATGGAAAATGATGAAGAAATAATGCCGGTCAAAAAAGAACCCGCTAAAAAACCGGAAAAGATAAAAAAAGAATCTGAAGTTAAAACTGAAAAAACCAAGCCGGTTAAAGAACCTGCTCCGTCTAAAGCTGCTCTCAAAACAAAAGAAACTGCCGAGCCTGCGGCTAAAAAAGAAAAAACAACGGATAAAAAGGCTGTCATATCGGATAAATATGATAAACTGAATATTTCTTTTGTTAAACCTTTGACCGACAGAGAAGAGAAGGTTTTAGACTACTTTATCAGCAAAAAGGGCGAAATTGTTTATGCAAAAGAGCTTGCGGAACTTTTGGATTTAAAAAGAGATTATATTTATAAATATATTAAAAACCTCAGAGCTAAAATGGCTATTGATGTTATAAAAAATTCTGACAACAGCGGTTTTACTTTTGAGTAAAGGCGATTTATTTGTAGTCGCCACTCCTGTCGGTAATCTTAAAGATATTACTTTGAGGGCGCTTGAGACTCTTAATAGTGCTGATTTAATTGCCTGTGAAGATACAAGAGTTACCCAAAAACTCCTCAATTATTATGATATAAAGACTAAAACCGTAAGTTACCATAAATTCAGCGAAAAGCAGCAATCAGAAAAACTTATAGCCCTGCTCAACAGCGGTAAAAACATTGCACTGGTTTCTGATGCGGGAACCCCGTTAATCTCAGACCCCGGCAGTATTCTTATTGAAATTGCACGCCAAAACGGGATAAAAGTTATTCCCGTCGGCGGTATCAGCGCTGTGACTACCCTGCTTAGCGCCGTTGAAAGCTATAAAAAGTTTGCGTTTATAGGGTTTTTCCCTCAAAAAGAATCCGAAGTCGTTAAAATATCTGATTATTTGAGTGAGTTTGATATTGTATTTTATGAATCGCCTAATCGTATTTTGGCAACGATAGAAACTATAAAAAAGAATTTTGGAGATGTAAAAGTTTCTATCGGCAGAGAATTAACCAAAATGTTTGAGGATATTAACACTCTGTCTGCCTGCGAAATGATTGAATATCTCAAAAATACAACGCTAAAAGGTGAGATAACGGGGATTATTCATTCCTGCGATTTGCAAGCCGGTATTTCTGATATTGATAAATATATTAAAAAATTGATTGCAAAAGGCTTTAGCTCAAAAGATATAAGCGTGATACTTTCTGAAATCTTTGAAGTATCTAAAAATGAAGTTTATGAAATAGTGCAAACGTTACAAAAAAAATAAGGTCAGATTATCTGACCTTATTTTTTATAGTTTATTTACATATTGACCAGTCGTTGCAGGACTTCGCTTGAAGCGCTGAATACCCTGCTGTTAGCGTCGATTGCTCTTTGAGCAATAATCATATTGGCAAATTCAATAGACAGGTTAACATTAGAGGATTCTAACCCCGCAGAACCGATTGAGCCAAAGCCGTTGGTATTGCCTGAAGAAAAAGTCATACTACCTGTATTAGGTCCTGTTACAAATATATTCCCGCCTGTTGAAATCAAACCTTCTTCATTCATAACCGTTGCCAATTGCAGTTGAAGATTTTCGGCTTTAATTGCATTATTTACTACGGTAATATCGTCGCTACCAATGGTCATACCGCTTGAAGTGATGTATTTCAATACAATACTGCCGTTTTTATCTTCAACGGTAATTTTATCACCGTTTGAATATACCGCTTCTAACGCACCTGTATCACTTACAGAGTAAGAGGTTTTCGATTGTGTTGCCTCACTGTTATTTGGCGGAGCTATAGTTGCCTGATAAGACAATATCTTGCTCGTATATGCACCTGTGTCCAAAGTTGAGGTTGATATGCCTGTTTCTACAAGGAAGTTGCTTGTATCTGTGCTGTCGCCAAACTCTATTTTAGTTGGCGTTACTAAACTTCCCGCTGCGCCTATGCTTATGGAAAATGTACCGTCGGTATTAACTTTTGCGCTTACCGTTTGATCCGTTCCGTCGCTTAAAGCCGGGTCTGCAGCTATTGCAGCATTTATACGGTCTTGAATATCTTTCAGAGAAACTGCTTGTATAGGCGAAGTTGTATCTATATTTATTGTGCTTAACAGACTTGTTCCGTCATATACGTTAAAGGTGAATTTCCCCTGAGTAATACTTGCATTATTCAAAGAGTCCAAGTTTCCGGCACTGCCTGATGTCAGGTCTTTGCCTGATGCTACCATATTTAATGAGGGAGGAACTCTTACAAATTCATTGCTTGAAATATTGTTCAGAGCTTTATTTGTTCCGTATATTTTATTTCCGTTTGCGGTTACAAGATAGCCTTCTGAATCAAGCGTGAAATTCCCGTCACGTGTTAAGCCTATACTTCCGTTGGAATTTCTGATAGTGAAAAATCCTATCCCTTGTATATTAAGGTCCTGGGAACGTCCCGTTGATTGTACTGTTCCTGCTGTAAAATCGCGTGTAATACTTCCTATTGCTACTCCCAATCCTACCTGCATGGGGTTTGTTCCCCCTGCGTTTGATGTAGGGCTGCTTCCTGATGATAACATTCTGGAGTAAAGATTTTTAAAGTTTAAATTAGATGCTTTAAAGCCTACAGTGTTCATGTTTGCAATGTTGTCGGCTACTACGTCAATTTTTGATTGTGAAGTAGTCATTCCTGAAATTGCTGAAAATAACGCTTGTGACATAAATTATTTCTCCCCTTTGTATATTTCTATAAAAATTTCTCGACTAATGTATCCAACGCTGTATTAAAGGCTGATTTGAGCTTTGGATTGTTTAATATTGAATCAATGAAACTATCTGCAAAACTTGTTGCATCTGTACTCGTTGTACTGTTGTTTTCTGATGAATCACCCGTACCGGCTTTTGTGCCGTCGCTTTTGATTGAGGTTACCAAATCAGAAGAAACTTCTTTGCCGTTAATTAACAAAGTTATGCCGTCGGCGCTGAATTTCACTTCTTCGACAATACCTGTCATTGTTTTATTGCTGTCATCAGGGTCTATTGCTTCTACTTCTTTTCCTATCATTGAACTTGCCTGAGTAATTTGGTTAGTGGCGAGAAGCATGCTGTTGTATCCGACAAAGTTGCTGTTTAACTTTTGAAGTTCGCTTATTTGTGTAAATTGAGCCTGTTGTGCCAGAAATTCCGTATTGCCCATCGGTGATAGCGGGTCTTGGTATTGTAATTGAGTCATCATTAATTGAAGGAACGTGTCCTGATCCATTGATGAGTTACCCACCTTATCTTTGTTTTTTTCGTAATTAGCGGACGAAGTTGCGTTCTTCATTGTTGCTAATTGGCTTGTAGTATCTATGTAAGACATCTTCTCTCCCCTTATATTTATTAATTAAACTATATAATCTACTTCACCTTCGTGTTCGGAAATCATCCTCTCGCTGATTTCTTCATTTGTGTTATCTGTTTCGTTTTCAATATTATCTGATGTTTGATTTTTCATATCAGAATTTTTTCCGTCAGCATTTTTATGAGGATTATTGAAAAATCCGCTTAGTTTTTCTTCATTATTGCCTTGAGTGTTGTTAAAATTGGCTTCGCTTTGGCTTGGTTCCTGTACTCTTACATTTACAGTGCTTAGCTTGAAGCCTTGGTCGTTCAGGCTCTGCTTTAGAGTTTCCAGATTTTTATTAAGTATGTCTGCAGCTTGTTTATTTTCTGCCGTGAATTGTGCGCTTAAGGTTCAGTTATTGGAAATTATATTAATATTTATTTTTCCCAGCGATTCAGGACGCAGTGCGATGTTTATTTGGGTTTTACCTTTTGCCAGTTTATCTATTCCGCCGTTTTTTACTTATTCAAGG